>CBCPNB010000022.1:0-11512 GCA_965120455.1 uncultured Actinomycetaceae bacterium
TTCCACAGCAGCCTCATCCGCCCAGTTTTCGACAATCGCATACTCGTGCTCAGCAGTCAGACTCTTGAGGTGGTCGTAGTACAAGCACCCCTCATCCGCACGAGATTTCTGCACCATATTGTCAACGTATTCAACGTAAGCTTGTTCTTTTTCAGGCTTCACTTTCAAAAAAACATTGATAGTGATCATCAGATCGATCCTTTCTGCCAAATAAATGCGGCACCATGGAATAAAGCACCGGGGCAATTCAAAGGTAGTACACCAGAGCACACTACAGCGTGCACTCCAAATGCAGCACCAGTATATCGCGTCGGACGCTCCCGACCTGGGTATCGTGGGAGTCCACGTGTGTTTTACTGCCCGGTTGGTTGCCTAGGCATCTCCGATTGAACAATCCGGGCACCCACGCGAATACCCGGATTAGTCGGGGTGACAGGATTTGAACCTGCGGCCTCTTCGTCCCGAACGAAGCGCGCTACCAAGCTGCGCCACACCCCGAATGAAATACATCAGGCGCGAAACCGCACACCCAGCATTATATCTTTAAGTGCTTTGTCCCCAAAAACTTTGCCGAGTGCAGGCACTCACACTAGTCTTGCTACCACAGCGACCTGACGAAATGGAGCTGCCGACCGACAAACGGAGCCGCCTGTGGGAATCGAACCCACGACCTATTCATTACGAGTGAATCGCTCTGCCGACTGAGCTAAGGCGGCATGTCTGCAAGCCTTTCCACTTTATCGGTACAACTTGCCTGTGAGCAAACCCTGTGATTATGCAGCTAGACACATCTGATTATCTAGCTGCCGGAAAGTTACTTGATTACCCCGGATACTCACCCGTTGCACTGTACGTTGGCGACTTCCCCGGTCATCAAATAGCCATCCACCGTTTCAGTCACGCACGCCGAAGCTGACCGACTATAGGCAGTATGCGACCAGCCATCTACGGTCAACAACTTCGAGTTTGGCAATTGCTCACTGAGAGCTTCCGCCATCGCGTAAGGGGTAGCTGGATCGTGAGTAGTGCCAATCACCAAAATCGTTTCCACTCCTTCGGCTGAAATTTGCTGGCGCTCCTCGTGTTTTGACACCGGCCAATTAGCCCACTGCGCCGTAGAGAACACCCCGATGCTGCCGAATACCGGGTTTTCTGCCTCAGTTTTTTGTGCATTTTGCAGCCACTGACGTTTATCCGCATCAGTGTACTCGCCTACTGGAAAATCTAACGCCGAAATCGCTAAAAACGCATCCAAAGTATTGTCGTAAGTTCCATCAGTTCCGCGCCCATTTGCTTTGTCGGCCAACTGCAATAAATCCGATCCATCTCCAGCAAACGCCGCTTCCAAGGCAGTAGCCAGTTGTGCATACCTACTGGAAGAATACAAACATCTGGCCATACCAGTGATCGCTAGAGAATAAGTCAAAGGCCGCTGTGAGTCATCGGTTGACAAAGGCGTCTCTTTGATTGCTAACAACAATTGACGGATTTTGGTTTTTAGCTCCTCGGCAGATGAACCTTCCTCGTTGAAACCATCGAATTGACCATTTTCCGCTAAATCCAGCCAATGATCCAAGCTCTCTTCAAAGCCTGCCGCCTGCAAAGCACCCAAACCGTCGTAATCAATCTGTGGGTCGATCGCCCCATCTAACACCATGCGGCCAACTTTCTCTGCAAATAAATCCGCGTAAGCCGCCCCATAATAAGTACCGTAAGAAAACCCAAGGTAATTGAATTCAGTTTCCCCCAGCAAAGAACGCACCAAATCGTAGTCGCGAGCCGCAGAATAGCTATCGACATTCGCGGACAAATCCCCCGAATTAGCCACGCACTGCTCCCCAATTTCTGCGTAAAAATCGATTAACTCATCCAAGCCTGCCAAACTAGTTTCCGTGCCAGAACCAGATAAAACCTGATCCTTTTCGGCATCAGTCAAACAATTGATCTGAGTGGATTGGCCAACTCCACGCGGATCCACGGCCACAATATTGAATTCACGCACCACATTTTCCGAAGCCACATACTGTACGAAGTAAGGCAAAGACGAAACTGCAGCCGCCCCGGGCCCACCCAGGTTGAAAAACAAAGAATCCCCAGAACCAGTCTGATACAAAGCCACTGCTAAACTAATCGGTTCAGAAAGCGGGTCGGACCAATCCGTTGGCGCGCTCACCGTGGTACAAAAATAGTTGGCGTAGTCCTCCACCACCCCGATTTCCTCCACAGTGCACTGCTGCCAATCCAAAGTCTGATAATAGTAGCTCTCAAACCCCTCCAGTACATCAGAGGATTGAGCCTGCCCCCCACTAGGCGGGGAATCAATCGCCTGCGAGCAGCCAACAAAAGCAACGACTGAGACAATAGAAAGCGCACCTAGCGTCAACACCTTTTGTCGATACAACCAAAGCGCCCGAGCTTTTTTTCTTCGCGTTTTCCTTTTTGCTATCTCCACTGTTTCTATGTCTTCTAAATCAGTCATCTCCTACATTCCTCCATCAGTGGAGTCAGCAGATAGAGCCGCCGGATACAACAAGGACACTGCCAGAGCATCTACCACAATCTGGGGATTGCCAAAACTACTCAACCTTTTTCTAGCAGCTTCAATCGAGTGCACGCGAGCCAGTGTGTGTTTTTTCAGCGAATTAGCAGCCACATCCTTGATTTCGTCTACCATATCGACATTGACAAATTGTGTTTTCGCATCCAGCTGACAAATGAGGACATCGCGGTAAAAACTCAGCAAATCCAACATGACTCGATCTAATACGTCAGTCAAAGAGCGACGAGCCCGACGAGCCTGATCCTCCTCCAAAGCCTTGACTTGGCTGCGCAATGCAGTCGGAACGCGCTCCCCGGGCTGCAGTCCCAAAGAACGCCGCAAATTAGCCATCTCCGTGGTATTGCGTTGCTCTGCTTCCTCCTTGGCACTCAATTTGGCCTGATTGACCAGATTCCCAGCCGCCAAAACCGCTTCACCGACAGTTTTGGGCAGCAACAGCGAGCTAAATAGTTGGCGGCGGGCAGCGCGCAGGTGTGGATTTTCCAAAAGTGCCCGGGCAATCCCTACGTGACATTGCGACAAGACGGCAGCTTTCTCAGCATCCAGCGGATCAGCCCCTGTAGTCTCTACCAAATGTTCTGCCACGGCTTGGACGGTCGGGGTGCGCAAATGCAGCAACCTACACCGAGAACGAATCGTCGGCAACATTTCTTGGGCAGTAGGGGCACACAATATCCAGATCGTTCTCTCCGGCGGCTCCTCAATGGATTTGAGGAGCACGTTAGTAGTGCGCTCAGCCATGCGATCCGCATCCTCAATGATGACCACTCGCCAACGCCCCAAACTGGGCATGGTTTGCGCCCAAGGAATCAACTCGCGTGTCTCGTCAATCGACAACACCAACTTGTCGGTAGCAACTAAGCGCACGTCAGGATGAGTGCCAGCCTCGACCATCGCGCACCCATCACATTCACCGCAACCTGGTGTTTTCCCCACGCATTGCAGGGCAGCTGCCAAAACCTTTCCCGCCACAGAGCGCCCAGAACCCGGTGGACCAGTGATCAACCACGATTGAGCCAGTGCTCCCCGGTTGATGGTTAGGGTGGTTGGAGTGGAGCCAGAAATAGGAATAGGTGTGTTTATAGCCTGGGAGTGAAGTGCAGTAGAGCTAGAGGAAAATTGAGCGGCAGTATCAGTATTGATTGCTGGGACGCTAGAGATAGGTTCACCCACAGCAGTTGCCAACTCGCTGGCGATAGCCGAGTTGGTCGAGGGCGAATCTACAGCATTGTTACCATCGACAAGGATGCGCGACTCCAGCGCAGCCGCCCGCAGCACTTGTTGCGCTCGCGGTTGGCCAAATAGGTCGTGCCAAACGCTCATACCCCTCCCACTCTCACTGCTACTCCAACGAATTAGTCAGAGCCAATCTATCTAACACTATCTGTAACACGTTTTCGTGAATTCTATTGACAGAGTCAGCAGCATTGATGACACGAATACGCTCGGGGTTTTTCTGTGCTAAATTCAAGAAACCCGCGCGCACTTGGTTTTGAAATTCCACTCCCGCATCTTCTAGACGATCCGTCGCAGGTATATCGGGTATATCGAGCACATTGCCTGCACTGAATGCGTCGAGTGCGTCAGCCCGTCGAAGGCGTCTTTGCCGTAGCCGTTGGCTGGCTACTTCAGCTGGCAGGTCGAATAGCAACGTCAAATCTGGACACAACCCTTCCGTTGCCCACTCGGATAAATTGCGAATCTCAGCTGTATCCAACGAGCGCCCTGCGCCCTGATAGGCGAGCGAAGAATCAATGTAGCGATCTTGCACTACGACTTGTCCTGCTTGCAGTGCTGGCTGTACCACTGTTTTCACGTGGTAGGCTCGATCAGCTGCATACAGCAGAGCCTCCGTGCGCGAGTCAATATCGTCTGGTCCATTTAGGAGCATTTGCCGAATATTTTGCCCTAGGGCGGTGCCTCCCGGTTCGCGCGTCAAACAAACCTGCACCCCCCGCCTCGTTAGAGCCTCACTGAGCATATTTGCTTGCGTGGTTTTACCACACCCGTCAATACCCTCAAAAGTGATAAATAGGTTTTGTGTAGTCACACCGGACGCCGATAAATCTGGAGATGACAAGCCCTGTTTCGCCAAACCCTGCATCCGAAACCTATTTCGCTACTTTTGTGGATTTTCGAGTAGTACTCTTGCGCGAGGTTTGGCGTTTAGCAGCAGGTGTCTTTCGTTTCGGCTCATCCTCAGCAGTTTTTGCCCGTTTTTCAGCCAATAAAGTAAAAGCGCGCTCTTCAGTCAATCCCTCGACAGTTTCCGCCCGAGGAACCGTCACATTCGTCTTCCCATCAGTGATATAGGGGCCAAACCGTCCATCCTTGACCACCACCTTCTTTTGGGATACCGGGTCTTCGCCAAATTCACGCAGCGGCGGCTTCGCACTTCGTGCCCGCTGTTTGGGCTGCGAATAAATTTCCAGCGCTTCCTCTAAAGTAATCGTCAACAACCTGCGTTCATCCCCCAAGTTGCGAGAATCCGACCCCTTTTTCAAATACGGTCCATAAGGTCCATTTTGCGCCGTAATCTCTTCCCCAGTTGCTGGATCCGTGCCCAATGTGCGTGGCAGAGTCAACAATTGGAGTGCTTCAGATAAAGTCACCGTCTTGGGCTGCATATCCTTGAACAGTGAAGCCGTGCGCGGCTTAGGGGCATCCGCTTTTTTGCGTCGAGACGCTGCTTTTCCGGTTTTTGGAGTTCCCTCGCCCGTGGCCGAATCCGATTCTGCTTCCAGTACTTCCGTCACGTAGGGGCCGTAGCGGCCAATGCGCACCTGAATCTGGTGTCCAGTATCCGGGTCAACTCCCAACAAGCGGCCATCGACAGAGGCCGCCACGAAAATTTCTTGCGCTTTTTCCTGATTCAACTCGTCGGGAGCTACATCGGGTGGTACCGAGGCGTGATTGCCCTGGTCATCCTCCAAGTACGGGCCGTAGCGGCCAATGCGCAACACAATAGTGGGACTGATCCGAACTGAATTGATTTCCCGAGCATCGATTTCGCCCAAATGTGAGACCGCTGCCAACAGTCCATCGTCGGCATCTTCGCCCGAGTGGGAGTAGATGGGTTGACCTGAACCATTTGCACTTGAATGGGCAAGAGGTGGCTCAGAATTGCTATCGTCCGACTGGATGGTGGACGATCCAGAACTATCCTTGTCAATCCCAAAGTAAAAATTGTGTAAGTATTCTGCTCCTTTTTCCTGTCCGGCCGCGATTTCATCTAGGCCTTCTTCCATTTTGGCTGTGAAATCGTAGTCCACAAAACCCGCAAAATTTTCCACCAATAAACGCGTCACCGCAAACGCCAACCAAGTGGGAATCAAATACTGCCCCCGGTGAGTGACGTAGCCGCGCGAAGTAATCGTTTGAATCGTCGACGCATAGGTGGATGGACGCCCAATGCCTTTTTGCTCCATGGCTCGCACCAGCGAGGCTTCCGTATAGCGGGCAGGAGGTCGCGTCTGGTGTTCATTCGCCGTGGCAGACTCAGTTGCTAAAACCTCACCCTCAGCCACATCGGGCAATTCGTTACTATCTTTTTTGCTTTCCCCTGTGGCAGCTCCAGAGTCTGGATTCGCTTTTTTGCTAGCAGCCTTTTTGGCCTCACTTGGAGTGCTGGCTTGATCCGTGCCCTCCTGGTATAACTGGCGAAATCCCGCACTGGTGATCACTGTGCCAGAAGTGGATAAAACTATTTGACTACCGGTTCCCGCAGTTTCCCCAACTCCTTCAATTCCTGCAATTTCGGCGTCAGCTTGAATCCGCACAGTTGCCGTGTAGCCAGTGGCATCAATCATTTGACTAGCCAAAGTGCGCTTCCAAATCAGCTCGTACAGCGCCCACTCCTGGGGAGATAACACGGAGCGCAAGGACTCAGGCGAGCGAAAATGTTCACCAGCTGGGCGAATCGCCTCGTGAGCCTCCTGGGCACCCTTGGCAGCTTTCGTGTAGATGCGTGGGGAATCCGGCAATTGGTCTGCACCAAATAATTCTTTCACTGCCTCGCGTGAAGCTTGGATTGCTTGCTGAGACAACCCCGGCGAATCAGTGCGCATATAAGTGATGTAGCCTGACTCGTACAAACGCTGCGCCATCCGCATCGTAGTTTGGGCATTCCACTTCAATTTGCGGGACGCTTCTTGTTGCAGTGAAGAAGTCACAAAGGGGGCAGCCGGGCGACTTCGATAGGGCTTGCGGGTAAGGGAATGCACTCGTAGGTGAGCACTTTCCAGTGCTTTTGCCACCGCATTCGCGCTAGTTTCAGTCAAGACCAGCGTATTAGCTTGCTGAGCCTTGGCGGTTAACTCACCCGAATCATCGAAGTCTGCACCAACTGCAACTGGTTGATCATCCACCAAAACGACGCGCGCAGTAAACGGCCGATTGGGCCGCCTAGTCGTGCCTTGTCCAGTAGTTACGCTGGCAGCAGTGCCGTTATCAGAGCCAAAGTTGTCAGATACACCTGTACCATTAGCATCCGTACCCTGACCCAGTTGACTGTCCGCTCCCTCAATCAATTTTTGTAGGCTTGCCTCCACGCTCCAATACGTGGCAGCCGTAAAAGCCATGCGTTCTTTTTCTCGATCTACAATCAGGCGCGTGGCCACAGATTGGACTCGGCCCGCTGACAGGGAGCGACCAACTTTGCGCCATAAAATCGGCGAAATTTCGTATCCAAACAAGCGATCCAGGATACGCCGCGTTTCTTGCGCATCTACCAAATTGCGGTTGATGTCGCGAGTATTTTCCAAAGCCCGCTCAATGGCTTCGCGAGTAATTTCGTGAAACACCATCCGCTTAACTGGCACCTTGGGTTTGAGAACTTCCAGTAGGTGCCAGGCGATTGCCTCACCTTCGCGATCTTCATCAGTGGCCAAATAGAGTTCGTCGGCCTCTTTCAAGGCTGTCCGCAGGCTGGTCACCGTTTTTTTCTTGTCAGCTGGAACCTCGTAATAAGGCTTGAAATTGTCGTGCACGTCGACTGAAAACTTGCCGTAGGTGCCCTTTTTTTTGAGACGCTCTGGAACGTCGGCTGGACCGGCTAAATCACGAACGTGTCCGATGGAGGGAACTACCTGGTATCCCGCTCCCAGATAATTTTTAATCGTCTGAGCTTTTGCGGGTGACTCTACAATCACCAATTTGTTGCCTGGCAATTCTATCCCTTCACTTAACACGTGCGATCAAAGGCTATTCTTATCTAGCCGACCCATGGTTGACAACACCCAAGTTGCCTCTAGCGGAGATACACTCCGGTGAGTGGGTGACATAGCCTGGTAACTGAGCCAGTACCCCAACCTAGACTAAATTAGTTTTATCCGTCAAAATTCACATTTCTGCTTGGACTTAAGGTGTATATAGTCAAAGTGTAAGGAAAAACCCTATCCAAGATGAGGTGTGATTTTATGGCCTACACATTGCCTCCATTGCCTTACGACTACGATGCTTTGGAGCCGCACATTTCTGCGGACATTATGCGCTTGCACCACGACAAACACCATCAGGCTTATGTAGATGGCGCAAATGCGGCTCTAGCGGGTTTGGCAAAAGCGCGTGAGACCGGTGATTTCGCAACCGTAAACCAGCTAGAAAAGAACCTGGCGTTTAATCTGGGTGGACACATCAACCACTCGGTGTTTTGGACGAATATGGCTCCAGCCGCTCAAGCTGGCGACGCTACTTGTACTGGCGATATTCTTGCGGCCATCAACGAGAACTTTGGTTCACTGGATGCCTTCAAAGCTCACTTCCAGGCTGCAGCCCTAGGTTTGCAGGGCTCGGGTTGGGCGGTTTTGGGGTACGACCAGGTTGGCGGCAAACTGGTGGTTTTCCAGTTGTTCGACCAGCAAGGCAACGTTCCCGTGGGGATCACTCCTTTGCTGATGTTGGACATGTGGGAGCACGCTTTTTACTTGGACTACCAAAACGTCAAAGCCAATTACGTGAACGCCTGGTGGAACGTGGTCAACTGGGCGAATGTGGCTGAGCGTTTACAGGCGGCTAAAGTAGCCTAGCGGGCAGGTAGGCGACTATTTGCATTTTACATTGCGTTTGCAGACTGACCGGTGGAATTCTCTGATAGCTTGACTTGACGGCAGGAGATTCCACTAGGTTGGCTGTCTTTCTTGTGCCACCTTGCTTGTGTGGTTTGTTACTACAATTTCCACGAAATTGTTTGATGGGCATCTAAGCGGGTAGCATGAAGGACAGTTGGTAGCGTGTCCGAGCGGCCGAAGGTGCAGCACTCGAAATGCTGTGTGGTGAATAGCCACCCTGGGTTCGAATCCCAGCGCTACCGCCAAACGAATCCCCCGGCGAATTAGCCGGGGGATTTTGCTCAATGCATCCTGTTAGCAGCAGTTTCTCATTGACCGCGTATCAGGTTGCTCATTATTTCTGATCACCTGTTCACCCAATTTTAGTGAATGTCCATTTTTGGGCGTTCGTGTTATTGGAGTGGTAGATCTGGACGGCGGTTTTGTTGGTCAGGCTGCCGCTTTCAATATCTAACACCAAGTCTGGATAGAGTGCGGACTGCAACTGAATTGACCCGTCTGCGTTTTCGATAGCAATCCACTTTTGGTTGTAATCTCCGGTACTTGAGTATTGTTGCAGATCGGTGCCCTCCGTCATGGAATTATTGGGAACGTCCAGCACTCGCCCTGATCCAACATTTTTGATGGTGATATAGCCTTGAGAATCGTGGCTGATCACCCATTTTTGGGCATTAGTGCTGTTGGATTTGTAGATTTGGACTCGCGCGTAATTGGCGGTAGAGCCAGAAGCAACGTCTAACACCATGCTTGGATCAGAGGAGTTAGCAATCGTGTAGGTGCCATCGGCAATGACGTCACGGTTAGCTGCCGCTAAAGCATCCATTTCGGAGCGTAGCGTGTCCAAACTGGTGAACACCCATTTTTGGGCGGCTGTATTGTTGGAGCGATACAGCTGGATCGCGGTTTTGTTGCTGACTGACGCAGAGCTCAGGTCAATCACATAGTTTGGATGCAGTGCGGAAATCAATGTATACGAGCCGTCACTATTTTGTACCGCTACCCATTTTTGGGCATTTGTGTTGTTAGAGGTGTATTGCTGTAATTGGTTTTTCTCGGTGATATTGGCTGAGGGTACGTCCAGGACTCGCCCTGACTTGACGTTGGTGAAGGTGACGTAGCCGGTGGAGTCGTGGCTGACGATCCACTGCTGGGCTTCAGTCACATTCCGCCGGTAGAGCTGGATTTTCACCGCATTGGCGGTACTGGCACTGGGCACGTCAATCGCATAGTTGGTGGCCAAGGAAGTGGTGATCACATAAGTGCCATCGGCGAGAGCACTCTTATTAGCGGCCGCCAACTCGTCCATATCAGCCCGCAAAGTGGTGCTGGTGAGCACCCATTTTTGGGCATTAGTGCTATTGGACTTGTAGAGCTGAATGTTGGTGCCATTGGCCATTTTGGCGCTAGTCACGTCGATTACTTTGTTGTTGGCGTTAGCGGAATAGAACGTGTACGAGCCGTCGCTATTTTTGACTGCGATCCATTTTTGGTTGTACGTGTTGGCGTTGGTGTACTGCTGGATGTTGGTGCCGTTGGTGTTGGTGGATGATTCGGCGTCTATGACTTTCCCTGATTTGACGTTGGTGAGGGTGATGTAACCGGTGGGGTCGTGGGTGACTTTCCATTGTTGGGCGCCGGTTTCGTTAGTTTTATACAGCTGGATGTTGGCTTTATTGGCGGTGGAGCCGGAGGCTACGTCCATCACGTAGGCGGCGTTGCCTTTGGAGGCAAACGTGTAGGTTCCATCTGCCAGGTCGTCTTTGTGTTGGCTGGCCATTTCGTCTAGGGCGGCGCGGTCGACTGCTTCTAGACTGTTGGTGCCTGCAAAAGCGTTTAAGTCCACGTTGCCACTGATGCCATTGATTGTTCCAGTCGAGGAATACTGCCAGCCTTTGACGGTGGTGGTTTGTTCAAAGATGGGGGTGGGACCATAGGAGGCAACCCAGCTGGCGACTGACAAAATAGTGGAGTGGTTCAGTTCGTTTAGGTAGCGGCTGGCATTTGAGTATACTCCCAGGTTTGAGTAGCCAGCGGCTTTGAGTTGGGATGCCCAATTCGTGTAGATGTTGGCGTAAACCGAGGGTGAGCTAGGTGGAGTGTGTCCAATCCAGCTGCCACTCCAGTCTTCTAGATCGTAGTAAATGGGATAGGATAAGTCGGAGGCTGTGATGCCTAGTTCCTGGAGGGCGGCGACTGTGGAGATGCCCTCGGAGGTGCCGTTGCTGGCGGTTTCAGCGTAGGAGAACCAGTAGACCCCAAAGGGGATACCCAGCCGTTTACATTCGGACACGTTGTATTCGGCGTAGTAGTCCAAGCGGTTATCCCACCCGTAGCTCAGGCGGATAATAACACCTTCAACTCCGGCAGTTTTGACTTTTTCCCAGTCGATTTTGCTTTGGTGTTCGGACACGTCGATTACTGCGGCCGCTGGAGAGGCGTAGAGTGTGCCATCTTTCATGAAGAAGGCTTGCTGTCCGTTATAAGTGCCCCAATAGGCTCCGTAATCGCTGTTGGGCAGGGAGAGGGTGGTCGCGCTATTGGCGCTGTTGGTGGATTCGGCAATAGCTTCGCGAACTGTAGCAACGGAGACAGGAATAAAAGTCAATCCATCGGTTTTTAGCAGTGGATCGGGTTGTTGGGTTTCTGTTCCCACGTAGTCGGGGTCGGTGACTTGTTCTCCGCTTTCTAGATAAACCATGATGCCATCGGAGGTGACGGCGAATTCCTCGGAAACCACCATAGCGTCGTCGCCAATGCTGGGATGAATGTAGTCGGGCAGGTCAAAACCCGGGTTGTCGGGCATTGAATAAGTGTCTCCCACGTCCTGGTTCAGAGCAGAAACATCTGCTGTGGCGTTTGTGGAGGCGGTTGACTCGGATTCCGT
>CBCPNB010000023.1:0-19969 GCA_965120455.1 uncultured Actinomycetaceae bacterium
CCAGCAGCAAAACGGTTCAATACCCCGGTTTTGGCGAGAGCTTTCACGAGGAACCAGCCGACTAATCCACATAGAATTGCACCTGAAATCAAATTGGTGATCGTGTAGCCAATCAAATAGGTTGTCCCCATCGCCCAGCCGCCAGAAAAGATTCCCCAGCGTAGCAGGCCACCGACTGCTCCGAACATGCCCGAAAATATTGCGGAAACAACCCCGAATTTGCGGTATGCCAAAATGGCGAAAGCAACTTCTGCACCCAAGCCTTGCATCAGTCCGTCAAAGATAACGCTAATCCCCCATTGAGATCCCAAAATTGCTGACACGAGGGCCGCGAGGGTTTCCACAAAAATGGCGGCTCCGGGTTTGCGGATTACTAGTCCGCCGACTGTGCCGCCTAGGTACCAGATGCCAGTGACTAGGCCTGCAATGCCGGGAGTGGCTGCATCCAACACGTTGAAGGCTGCTGCTCCAGCCCAATTCCAAAACATGAAGATCACACCGCACGCAACACCTAGAACTGCGGCAACAACGAAATCAACTACACGCCATTTGAGTGAGCGCGTTACTTTAGAGTCAGCCATGAGCTTCCTTCCTGTAGCGAATCATTATTGCGCGCACAGGAAAGAGATTTTGAATGCCGTTCTTACGCCGGTATTATCCGGATCAAGTTCAACGGTCAGGGCTAACACCCCTCTCAACCCCTAACGGAGTCCCCGTGGCACGCGCCCAGCATACACCAAGTCCCTACTCGCACGCTAGCGATACCACTATTCGCACTTACGATCAGGTCAGGCCCAGATATCCGCGTGAAGTAATTGAGCAAATTTGGCGTTATCTGCAAGAAAATACGGGCTTTGCGGAAAATTCGACGCCTGCTGGTGTGAGGGTTCAGTCTGCTAGTTGTAAAATTGAAGTAGCCAATGAAATCCATGCCGTTGACATGGGGGCAGGAACTGGAATTTTCACCGGGCAACTTTTAGATTTAGCATCGAATCTGCGGGTTAGTGCGGTTGAACCTGCCGCTAACATGCGTCAAAAAATCGCGCAAAATCATGCTTTTGCGATTCAGAATGGTCGTCTAGAAATCGTGAATGCGCTGGCTGAAAATACTAAATTAGCTTCTGGTAGTACCGATTTGGTGGCTTTTGCTCAAAGTTTTCATTGGATGAAGCAAGAAGAAGTGTTAGCGGAGGCTGCTCGCTTGTTGCGCCCTGGCGGTTTGTTGGTAGTGGTGGCTAACCAAATGGATGTCAACAGGGCGTGGGTGCACAGGCTAACACGGATTATGCGTTCCGGGGATGTGCTTTCTCCGGAGAAGGGGCCACAATTTAGTCATCCTCGTCCCCAAAATAGAGTTAGCTGGCAGGAGTTGCCTTTCTTTGAGGTTGCCTGGACGCAAGAATTGACCGTTGACCAAGTCTTAGAGTTAGGTCGCACCCGCAGCTCCTACCTGCGCCAAAGTGCGGTAGGACAAGCCAAAATGCAGGCTAACCTGCGTTGGTATCTGCTGGAACACTTGGGTTTTTGTAAACTCGACACTGTGCGCCTGCCCTACCGCACATTTTTATGGGCGGCTGTTCGTCTTCCGGTACAGCTGTGAGTGTAGGAGTATGCCACTGAAACCAGTCGTTGTGGCCAGGTACTTCCCCTTGTAGTTTTTGTGAGTCTACCCTTGAAACCAATTCGTTAGCTGCTAACCGAGCGGCGTGTTTGTAGCGACTATAGTCTAATGTCCTTTTTGCCGTGTAACAAAGGAACACAGTAAAACACCACTTTGCTCCCCACACCTATATCCCAATCCATGCTGCCCAATCCAGTTCAATTTGGCGGTAAGATGAAAATTGCGTGGGAACAACGGGAACAATGGGAACGACAGACGGTATTTCGATCTTGGGGGTCGCGGGGGCACTAACGCTGTACGCGATCTCAGTTTCACCGTCTTTATTGCCCAAACGCTGGTGGTGGCATGCCTTTGAATCAGGCGCTCTGGCTGCCCTCGGCTATTGCCTTGGTTGGCTGCTCGACCGGGCAGGCGGATACCTGTTGGCTGTTTTGCAAATCCAAATCCAAGCTAGCTACTGGGTCAAGGACTCCGTGCCCGCAATCCTCTTAGTGTTTTTTCTGCTCTGGTTCATGCACTCAATAGTCACCAGTTTCAGATCATCCAAACAAGCAGCCCTGAGTGTCAATATGCGCCCCGAACGTTTAGGCGAATACCTGATCGGCGTACTAGGCACGTTAGCCATGTTTGGGTTCACCATGCAAGTAGTGCGCCTATGTTTATGGATAGGCGACCTGGTTTACGCGATTCTGCGCCAATGGGTGATCGGCCCAGTTGCCTCCGTGCTCACCACCGTCATTTTGACAGCTAGCATACTGCTAATATCCAACCGGATAGTTTTTCGCGCATTTTTGAGCCTTTTCGCTCGCAAAGCCGTGCAACTAAACAATCTGACCGCGATAAATGCCACGGCACCAACCGTGCCAGAGCGCTCTGGCTCCCCCCAATCATCCACATCGTGGCAAAGCATCGGTGGACAAGGCCGCCTCTACCTCATGCGTGGCCCCAATGCAGCCGACATTGAAATGGTTACTCACCGGCCAGCTAAAGAACCAATCCGCCTCTACATCGGTCTCTCCAGTAAAGACGCCCGGCGCAGCTCCAAAGATCCCGAACTATTTCGAGACGCCATCCACCAAGCCATTCAAGAAATGCATCGCACGGGTGCTTTTCAACGCAAACTAATCATCGTCAACACGGTGACCGGCTCCGGCTGGGTGGATGAATGGTTGTGTCAGCCTGCTGAATACCTCACTGGTGGGGATGTAGCTACCGTGTCACTGCAATACTCCTACCTGTTTTCAGCAGTACTGCTCTTCACCGGGTTAGAACACTGTGAACGCGCAGGCAAAGACTTATTTCACGCCATCAAAACCGAAGTAGATAAACTACCCTCCGGACACCGACCCCTCCTGGTAGTCACTGGCGAATCATTAGGAGCCATCGGCTCTCAAGCAGCATTCCCAGATTTAGCGGATTTCCTTTCCCAAGCTGACGGTGCAATTTGGGTAGGCTCACCGCAAGGAGCCTCCCTCTCCACTCAGTTGACCGCTGCTCGCCACAAAGGTTCAGCCCAAATCGCTCCAGTCTACGATTCGGGGAGAAACGCTCGCTTTATTACCCACCCCAGTCAATTAGAAACCGACATTTACGAGCGCGAACTAGGACAATGGGAGTATCCACGGGCCGTCTTCGTTCAGCACGCCTCCGACCCCGTAGTCTGGTATACGCCCAAAATGGCTTTCCACGAGCCAGACTGGTTGCGCGAAAAAGCAGGCACAGACGTATCCCCGAACATGAGCTTCACACCAATCGCCACCTTTATGCAAGTGCTTTGCGACCTACCAATTGCTGGAACCGCGCCTGAAGGACACGGCCACACCTATCATCGCGAACTAATCCCCGTGTGGCGAAAAATTCTCGGTGAAGACGATCGACCCAGCAAACATTCCGCAGACACGCCAGTCACCTTTGCATTAGATCAATGGCTTACCCACGAAATGGAACTTGCCATCGCCATGGCCATTCAAATTGATGTTGAAGAAACCGGTGGACACTAGTCCTAATAACTACGATGGTTACAGCGACCACAATGCATAGTTACGGTAATTACGAGATTCGCATTAATTTTCGCAACTACAGCAACCCACACCGGCTACAACGACTACAACCACCCCATGCTAGACACGATAATCACAACAATCCGCGTTTTTCCATTTGCCGCAAAGCTAGCCATCCAAAAGGTACCCGCCCATAGAAAGTAACTAAACGAAACACGATAGACGCCGACAGAGCAATCGCCGAGGGCACTCCTACCAAAGTCAACCCACCCATCAAAGTGGCTTCCACTGGGCCAATTCCCCCAGGAGAAGGAATAATTGAGCCTAGCGTATTTGACGCCAAATATGTGATTGCCAAAGTCATTGGGTTCAGCGTGTAGCCAAAGGCGGCCACGGACAGACCAAATGCCCCAATGTAGCCAATATTCATCAACATATTGCCGCTAAAAGCCAACAATAATTGCCGAGGATGCCCAATAATCCATACCAGTTGTGGATAAATTTGCTGCCAATAATTGCGCAGCAACCCAAAAACCCATTTGCGCAATTTAGGCACCGACAGAGCTATACACAAAATGGTAATCAACGCCAAAACCACCCACATGATGGTGAGAATGGGAATATCCAAAGTCAAAGATGAACCAGTAGCAGCAACTATGACTGCTAGCAAAGCCACCGAAGTCAAAAATTGCGAAATCTGCACCAAAGTTACGGTCGAGACTGCCACCGGCATAGACAATTTACAGCGATTCAAAAACCGCAAATTCAGTGCCGCTGCCCCAATTCCCGCTGGAGCCACCAAAGTAACCACGGATGAGGCAACCTGGGTTAGCAAAGTTGGTTTCCAGCGAAGCTGTGTTGGCGAAAATGCAACCAGGGGGATAGCTCCCCCTACCCACGTCAGTGTGCCAATCAAGAAGGCTGCCAAAATCCACCACGGGTTAGCTTGAGCCAGCGCTGCAGTAATGTCCTCAAAGTTGAGTGAACCGAATACGGTTACCAAAGCGAAAACACCCACACACACTAAAGCGACAGTGCGCACCGAAAAACGCTGGATTTTTGCAGGCTGTAACTCGGGTGCATCGATTTGCGAGGGAGCACACTTTTGGATGGCTTCTTTCAGGTCGTCGAGCACTGATTGACGGCGAACTCGCTGGCGCAATCTTGGTGGCAAAATGGCGGATTGAACAAAAGGCCCGGCCAAAAGCAAGCCTGCCCGACCAATTGTGCGCAAAGCTGAGGCAACCGCTCGCTCTACGCCCACAGCCAAAGCAAAATGCACCAACAATTGGGCTTGATCGATGCGATGGGCCATTTCGCTTCCGCCCAGTTCAGCTTGACTCCAATCCAAGAGCCAAATATCTCCCTGTTTGTCAATAGCCAGGTTGTTTTCGTCTAGATCGCGGTGGCTGATCCCGCACTTGTAGGCGGCCTCTAGTTGATCCCAGGCTTGGTCTAGCTGCGCATCGGATAGATACAGACCAGCCCGCTCCATGTGCAGAATTGGCAAAGTTGGGGGCAAAGCTTGCCAAAGTGTGACAATCGAGTCCTCTGCATTGGCAATCCCCAAAGGTTTGGAAGTCGCTACACCAGCACTCAACACCAGGTTGGCGGCCAAAATCGAGTGCTCTGCGTGAACTTTCTGGTTAGAAGAAACTGTCCTGGCCATGCCGCGCAAACGCAGGTTATCCCAAATGTTCCCCAGGGTTTCAATTAACGCGTTTTTCGGGTCAATGACGTGTAGATCCATCGCCACTCCGCGCACATCCCACACGCGATAATGGCGATCAGCCAGATTTGATGGTTGGCGTGTCACCACAAAGGATTGAGGGTTAGCAGCCAGCGGCGTGGCTTCCAAGCGAGCATTGAGGTGGCCCGTGGTGTAGTCAAGTGCTTCGGGGTATTCGCTGACCTGCCACGTACCTAAAGGCTGGGAAGTGGTAGCTAGGTCGCTGCGGACAATGTATTTGGGTGTGTAACCGGCATCTAGCACGGCTTTGACCAATTCAGCGGCTTTAGCGTTGCGTCCCCCGAAACCAAAAATCCATCGAGCGACTAATCCAAATAATAATCCGAATAATACGGTCACTAAAATTCCCGGCAAAGTGGCGGTGCCTCGCAGCACTGAAAAGATCAACAAGGACCAAATGCCATACCAGGTGAAGCGAATTGAGCGCATGGTTTGGGTGGCGCCCAGCAAAGTGGCCATGGCAGCTAACACCATGTAGGCGACATTTACTGAACTAAGGGTGCCGGTTGCAGTGACCACGAATAGCGAATTGGATAAATACAGGGGCGCGTGAGACAACAATAGAGTGATGATCCAGCCCACCAAAGAGGTGATCAACAAAGTGATGAGAGCGTTGATAGCCGTGCGGTAGCGTCCCTGAGCGATAATAGTGCCGATTAGCCAAACGGGACTGACGATCACAAAAAGGCCCTCTAGCACTGAAATTGGCAAAAACACTAGTTGTTGCACCATCGCGTTCAAAGCGGTGCGTACGTCCTCGACCATGCCCAACGTGGTGGCGGAAGCGTAAATACTGAGCACAAGCACGATGACAATGCCCAGGGCACAAAGTCCAGCTGACACCAGATCCTCGGTGCGGCGCGTATCTTCGCTGACGCGATCGGCCACGAGCACTGGTTCGAGTAGGCGTCGTTTTTGTGCCAGAGAATCCACGCTATCTAAGCCAGTATTGTTGGAGTAGTTGGGGTAACTAGGGGTGCTAGGTTCGTTGGGATTGTTGGAGCTACTAGAGATGTCGGCTTGGTCAGAGTGGTTGAGGGCGACGAGATTGCCGGAATTGCCAGAATGGTTGGAGTTTTTAGTATTGCTGGGGTTATTAGAGTCGCTGGAACTCACCTCGATATTTTTACCCAATTTTTGGGTGCGCGAAAACCAAGACCGGCCCATGGCTACAGTCTAGTAACGCCTTCACCGTTATAGTGGTGTTTTTACTACCAACAGTTGCGCGAATACAGCGAGCACAACGAGCTCAAATAATGTAAACACAACAAATAATCCAAATGAACGAATAAACAAAGTGCGAATCTTTAGCTTGCATTCAGTGATTTCAAAGAGTTGGTTTAGAGGAAACTGACAAATTGGCTCGGCGAGTTGGGGATGACGTTGACTAGATTTAGCAACTACATTTAATGGTTGTGTCTGGGTAGCTGTGCTAGCAGGACTATCAAAACTATTAGAACTAGAACTATGGAAATGGGGATGTCCGAGTGTTTGCTTTCCTGGCGAATCAGTTGCCGTTGATTTTGCAGGCAACTGGAGACGAGAGCTCTTGGTGGCAAACGGTTATTAGCTGGTTCCACGATCCTGAAGATTTGCTGTTGGCAATGGGGCCATGGGTGTTGTTTGGGGTGGCTGCGATTGTTTTCGTCGAGTCGGGTGTCCTCTTCCCGGTGTTGCCCGGGGACTCGCTGATTTTTGCAGCCGGATTGTTGCATGACCAGCTGGGTTTAAACATGTGGGTGCTCGTTGGTGTCATTTTGGTGATGGCGTTTTTGGGCGCGCAAGTGGGATACTGGATCGGACTAAAATGGGGGCGCAAACTCTTCAAAGATGACGCGCGGTTTTTGAAAACTGAATATTTGCGCCAGGCTGAGGCCTTTTTTGATAGATACGGGGGGCGGGCACTGGTGATTGGCCGTTTTGTGCCCTTTGTCAGAACCTTCGTTCCTCTGGTGGCGGGAGTCTCGCATTTCAACTACGGGAAATTTTTGATTTTCAACACGCTGGGTGCTTTGTTGTGGGGCGCTGGAGTCACGTACGCAGGCGTATTGCTGGGCGGAGTACAATTCGTGCACGACAATCTGTCGGTCATCATTATTTTGATCGTATTCGTTTCGATAGTACCGATGGTGGTAGAGATTTGGAATCAGCGTCGCAAAGCTAAAAAACTAGAAGCTGAACCGAGGGACACGCAAATATCGTCACTGGAAGTGGAAGCCGAATCCGCAATGCCTGCTGGAATAAGCCGGAATTTGACTCACAACCAGGTCGAGCCAGGAAAGCCAATTTGGAAGCCCAGAATAAATGAGTAACTTATCTACTTGGCTAGGAATTTTGCCAATTACGGCAGCCATGCTAGCCGTGTGGATAGCCACCACCTATTTTTGGCTCAGATTAGCTGGATTTAGGCCATTTGTAGCTGCAGCTGCTTCCCCTGCGGCAACGGGGGCTGTGATCCTGGTATTCAGCTACGTGTATTACTGGCAGGGCTGGTTTTGGTCGGGTAAGCGAGTAATTCCCGTGCTACTGGCCTTTGGTGTGTTAGGTGGCCTGTTTTTTTGGATCGCTAAACGCTGGTATTGGCGAGAAACTGCCTCAAACCAACAGTTGAGCAGTCAGCGGCTACGCGAGTTAACTAGTCTAGTTAGCCCGGCTGAGCAACAAAAAAAGTCGGAAAATCTTTCTCATAAAACTAATGGATGCCAACGCAAAGCTGACAGACGCAGAAAGCGGAAAAACGCTAGCCGACCAACTTGGTTTACCTTGCCTAGTATTGCCAATCCCAGTGTTATTCGCCATCTGCCGAGCACTCCTTGGTGGCTGGGCGCCGTATTAGTCGGCTGGATTCTCGCAGTGCTGCCAACCGTGTTGGCCGGAGACTCCAACAATCCGGTCCAGCAGTGGGATCCATCTGCTCACATGAACGGCCTATGGGGAATCACCCAGCGGGGAATTGCTGCCCCCGGATATGGGCTAGAACATAATTATGGTGGTCGTACCGAGACCGGTTATCCGATCGGCTGGTACGCTTTCACGTCGCTTTTCGCCACACAATATACAGTGGTGCAGGCCGCCAATGCCTCCACTTTGGCGTTGATGGCTGTCTGGGTAGTTGGTGTTGGAGCTTTTGCCGCTGTTCTCTTCGGGGGGCGTGGTGCAGTCCTATTTTCGACCATTGCTGCTGGCTGTATGTTGAATATGCCTGCCGACAACCTCACGGCTTATAGCCAGTGGCCCAATGCTCAGGCTGTGGCTTTTTTGCCGGGAACTGCAGTAGTAGCGGTGCTGGCCGGTAGGGCGTTCTTGGCTAAAATGCGCGACCAGAACCGTGATTGCATCCACAATTGCAATCTCAATCCTAGCTGGAACAAACAAACGGACACAGGAAACTCCGCCTCTTTGCCTGCATCCACTCGGACTCAACAGCGAATTTTCCCAGGCGGATTTTTCAAGTCAGTGCTGCCCCTAATTCCAGCGGCGATCGTGGTGCTGGCTTGTACGATTGGCGGCATCCAGGCTCACCAAGTAATGGCCTTCAACATGGTGGTGCTATTGTTGCCAGCACTATTAGCTGGAGCAGGGCGAGTCGCAAAGTTAGCGATTGAGCGCCGCCGTTACCTGGTTTTGCTGCTAGAAGTTTGGGCCTTTGTCGCCGGCTGCATGGTTTTGTGGTTGGTGATGACCAGTGAAACGCTCTATTACATGTCGCAGTACCCTCGTTCAGGCCAGTCGTGGAGTACAGCGATAGCTAATTTATTTACTCCTACTCCACCATTCGAAATTACGGTGGGACTGGTCACTTGGGTGGCGGTAATGGCCATCTTGTATTGTTTAGCTTTGATTTGCGCTTTGGCTTCACGAACGAACACTGGGCGCACTTTGTTGTTACTGCCCCGCAAATCTTTGGGTTGGCCCCTGTTTTCTGCAGCATTCTTCATGTTTTTAGTGTTAATTGTTTTGGGGCCGACTTCGGATTTTCGCGCATTTATCACTGCACCCTGGTATTTGGATTATCGACGCTTACTTGGGCCTTACAATCTGGTGATCGCAGTATTTATGGGGTATGGTTTCACCGTCGTTTGTCGCTGGATCAACGCTTGGCGAGCTAATCGCCAGTTAGTCGTTAATTCGCGCGCCCGCACAATTTCGGCCGTGTGCGTGAGCCTGTTGATCGGTTTCTTCACTTTTGGTGGAGCCATCGATAGCCGCATCATTGCTGCTCAAAGTGTGCTTGATCCAGACAATCTGGGACGAGCGGGCATGGCCAGTAGTGAAGAACTAGAAATGTTGCGCAGCCTGGACGACATTTTGGAAGAAGGAGCTGTGGTTTTAGGGGATCCGCAAAATGGTTCCGTGTATGCGCAAGTGCTGGGACAACGGTGGGCTTATTTTCCACAGCTAACTTTCACTAATCGAAGTTGGACTAATCGCCAAATTCTGGTCTATGGGTTCAACCAGATTCACACTAATCCGCTGATTTGTGAGGTTTTAAATTCGGAGAGTATCAAGTACTACTACGAGGACGAGGACGGTTACTACTATAGTCAGTTGCGCTCCGATCGAGCCCCGGGCTTATACAATGTCGACACGTCAACTGGTTTTGAATTGGTGGCAGAGGGTGGAACTGCCAAAGTCTGGCGGATCACGGCTTGTGACAACTTAGAAGACGACGGCTCGGAAGAGAACACGGAATAATTGGAGACAATCGCGCGTCGTTAAACTGGAGGTTTTTTGGTGGTGGGAAGAGCAACGGGAAGCGAATTATTGCCTAAACGCATCGCTTTTTTGGGTCCTAGGGGGACTTTTACCGAGCAGGCCGCTCGCCAAGTTGCCTCTGCAAAAGACATTCTAGAGCCAAAAGTATCCGTGCCGGTGGCTTTACAATCTGTGCGCGACCAGCAAGCTGATTTTGCGGTGGTGCCAATCGAGAATTCGATTGAGGGTGGAGTCAACGCCACCATCGACGCCTTGTCGGAGGGCGTGCCTTTGACGATTGTGTCCGAAATGATTGTGCAAATCAGTTTTGTGTTGGCAGTTCGTTCAGGCACAAAAATTGCCGATATTCAACGCGTGGGTACTCACCCGCATGCGTGGGCACAGTGCCACCATTGGATGGAACAAAATCTGCCGGAAGTATCTCACGTGCCAACTGGCTCGACTGCCGCGGCCGCAAAATTGTTGGCTCAGGGCGACTCCCCCCAATTCCAGGGAGCCTTGTGCAATGCCATTTCCGTCGAAGCCTACGGTTTGGAGGCTTTGGACACTGGCGTAGCCGATAACCCGGGGGCAGTGACCAGGTTCGTCATGGTGTCTCGGCCAGGTCAGTTGCCTGCCCCGACTGGATCCGACAAAACCACAATCCAAGTGGCTTTGCCTAGCGATGAGGCTGGTGCGTTGATGTCTACTTTGGAGCAATTCAGTGTCCGAGGAGTCAACTTGTCCCGGATTGAATCGCGTCCCTCGGGCAACCGGTTGGGATCCTATTCCTTTTCTATCGACATTGTGGGACACATTCAAGAGGAACGCGTGCAGGCTGCTTTAGTTGGCCTTTATCGGACTTGCCCGGAGGTGAAATTCTTGGGCTCCTATCCGCGAGTAGACCAAGTGCCCACAGAAATCAAGCCTGGCACCAGTGACGCGGATTTTCAAGCAGGCCGCAACTGGGTGGCGAACATCCTGGGAAAATCAGAGGCGCACTGAATCTCAGAGCGACTCTAGCTCCATCGGCGTCATATTGACTACGGTACCTACAGCAGAATAGTTTTGCCTACTGCTCTACAACTGGAGAAGCAGGGCTCCAGCATCTGCCCGCACGCTGATGGTGCGAGCTGAACCAATGGGATCGCCGTCTACCTCCACGGTTTCAGGTCGACGCAAATCCACTGTTGCGCGCGGGCTTTGCCGAAACGCAATTTGACTGAGCGAACGTTTGAAGTTGATGGCGCGCACCCCTACCCCTTGGAAAAGAACTTTGACCGCCAAATCCGCCCAACCCAGCAGTCCGGCTTGAGTATCCACCGCAATGATGTCTAGGAGTCCGTCGTCAATAGCCGCGTCTGGTGCTAACCTGGCAAAGGGCAGCGAACCACAATTGGCAAACAAAATAGTTTGTGCATGCAAATTAGTGATTTCGTGTTGTTTAGTGCGTTTATCTGCGGGCAGCACCGACGAATCAGCTCCAATGGTTTGGCTAGCCAGCACAGTTTGTTTGAGTCGGCTATTTTTCCAGCCTAACCAAGTGGGCTCAACTTCTTGATTGACTGGGTCGAAGATGGTTAGGCGTGCTTGCATGCGCACATTCAGCAAATATTTTAGCGATGTAATCACGTAGGCACTCCACCCAACGCGACGTTTGAGTTTTGGATCAGTCGCCTGCATGGTTTTACCGTCAAAACCTACTCCGGCAACCACCAGGTAAGCGAATTCGCAGTGCAGTGGCAAAAACCCGTTCGTCTGGCGGGCGACTTTTGCTCGTTGAGCTTGCTCTATTTCGTCCAAGGCATCCAGTAAGAGAGCGCCCTCGGGTGGCAAATTGCTGGCTTGCTCCACGTTATCCAAACGCAGCCAAGCCAAGTCCGCCCTAATCGTGCTGCCGGTCAAAACTCGTTTAATCGCCAGCGGAATATTCATGGGCAGACCTAGGTTCCTGGCAAAGAGGTTGCCGGTGCCCAGAGGAATGATTCCCATGGGCACACTGCTGTGCGCCATGCCGGCAGCAACGGCTCGAACTGTGCCATCCCCGCCTGCTGCAATAACTAGACGAGGCTGAGAGCGAAGAGCCTTGACTGCTTGTCCAGTACCGGGATCCTCCACGCTGGTGGTTACCCAGTGAGGTTTGTGTCCCAGTAATTGCTGGCAGGCTGAATCCATTTGGTCGAAGAAGTCAGGAAATTTTTGGGCTTTGAGTGGATTGTAGATCACCCACACGCGTTGCTCAGGAGGATTCTGGCACACTTTCGTCGATTGTTCTGTTGGGGGTGGCTTCACCACAATCTGGCGTTCAAAGGTCCACACTAGCCACACAATCACCCAGATGATGACCAACAACCCTAGCAGTTCTAGTAAAGCTAGCGTTGTGACAGTCATAGTTCACAGTTTACTCGCCTTTTCCCTGCTGTACTGGCTCGTTACGATGGGTACATGATTGACCTACGCTTGCTGCGCGAAGATCCTCAGATTGCTAAGAACTCTCAAATTGCCCGCGGGGCGGATCCGGGTTTAGTGGACGAGATTTTGGAGGCAGATTCGCGGCGGCGCGCCAGTTTGCAAGAATTTGAAAGTTTGCGAGCTGAACAAAAACAGGTTTCCAAACAAATTGGTCAAGCCGATCCAAGTGAGCGCGAACAAGTGTTGGCCAAAGCTAAAGAATTGGCGGCAAAGGTCAAAGAAGCTGAGGCGGTGGCCAATCAAGCTGTAGTGGAAACAGAGGAATTGTCCATGCAGCTGCAAAATTTGGTGGATCCGGCGGCTCCCGTGGGGGGAGAGGACGACTATGTGGTGTTGCGTCACGCTGGAGCAAAGATTCGAGATTTTGCGGCTGAGGGATTTGAACCCAAAGATCATCTGGATTTGGGAGAGTCCCTGGGCGCGATCGATGTAAAACGCGGAGCTAAGGTCTCTGGGTCGCGTTTCTACTATTTGTCTGGAGTGGGTGCCCGCTTGGAGTTGGCGTTGCTAACCATGGCAGTGGATTTAGCTGAAGTCAATGATTTTACCATGCATATTACTCCCACTTTGGTCAAACCCCAGATCATGGCGGGAACGGGGTTTTTGGGCGCGCATGCCGACGAAATTTACTATTTGCCGACTGATGACCTCTATTTGACGGGCACCTCTGAAGTGGCGTTGGCGGGCCTGCATTTGGATGAGATTTTAGATTTGTCTGCTGGCGCGAAACACTACTTGGGTTGGTCTACGTGTTATCGACGTGAGGCTGGCGCAGCTGGTCGGGATACGCGCGGTATTATTCGTGTCCACCAATTCAACAAGGTGGAAATGTTCGTGTACTGTCGGCCAGAGGACGCTCAGGACGAGCACCAGCGGCTTTTGGCTCTGGAAGAGGAAATGTTGCACAAAGTCGAGTTGCCTTATCGGGTAATTGATACGGCTACTGGCGATTTGGGGTCTTCGGCGGCACGTAAGTTCGACTGTGAGGCGTGGCTGCCCACGCAGCAGCGCTTCATGGAGGTTACTTCTACTTCCAATTGCACTACTTATCAGGCGCGTCGCTTGAATTGCCGCGAAAAACGCGAGGATGGACAGATTTATTCGGTGGCGACACTAAACGGCACGTTGGCTACCACCCGTTGGTTGGTGGCAATGCTGGAAAATCACCAGCAAGCCGATGGGTCAGTTCGGATTCCTGCGGCTTTGCAGCCTTACCTGGGAGGTCGCCAGGAGTTGATTCCTGGCACAAACTAGTACTAAGTGCAGCCAGAAGCCCATACTCTGTAAATGTTTATTCTAGGTATTTTAGGGTTCTGGGCAGGTGCGGATAGTGCAAGTGAAATTGGGCCTAGGCCTGTTTCGCGTAGGGGTTGTGGGCTATTGGTTGTAGGTAAGTGCGGATTTGGCGTCAGTCAAGTGGGATCTACAACCAGGGTAGTGCTAATCGCGAATTGAGTGATTAGAATTTATGTCACCAAGTGGTATGGTTGGCAACTTTTACAAGTGGTAGCTATTTACATTATTTGTTTGGACGAGGAGAGGTTTGAATAGCGGTTTGAACACGATTTTGGAGAACGCAAACAAGATTGACGATACTAATAACCCAGACAAGCTAGTGGCTGGCGCGAATAGTTTGAGAGGCGCTGGCCTAGACGAGAATACAAAATCAGCGATGCTTGAAGAAGTTTCTCAGAGTTTTTCTAAAATGGCTCCCCCGCCTTCGGCTTTGCCGCAGCGCGATTTTCAGGAAATGTATGAGTCGGCGGCAGCTGCTCTTCCAGATGATTTTCCCCGTCAAGCTGATCAGATTTTGATAGCCATGGACGTGGATGGAACTTTGTTGAGTCCGCGCGGAGCTTCGCCACGAATTAAATCCTTGGTGCCTAAATTGCGTGAGGCAGGCGTGCATTTTGTGGTCTGCACGGGACGTGGTCTGGCTGCCACCAGGCCGGTGCTGGCTGAAGTGGGGATCGAACGGGGATTGTCGATTTGCTCAAATGGTGCGGTGGTGGCTGACTGGAATAGCAAGTTTGACATGGGACGCCATTTGGTGCACACGGAAATGTTTAACGCGTTGCAGGTCGGGGAAATGATCTACGAGGCGTTTAATGGCGAAATTTTGTTGGGCACGGATTCGCCGTACGAGGAGACGCTGAACGTTACTTCCCTGTTTCCAGAGGGCGAAATTCTCACCAAAATGCGTGTGCTGCCCTTTCGTGAGGTACTAGATCGCCAGACCACCAGATTAGTGGGCCGTTTGCCGGGAGCTAGCCGTGAAGAGTTCAACGGGGTACTGTCAAGTTTGCCGTTTGAAAATGTCGAAGTTGCAGTGGGGTGGACTTCTTGGGTGGATGTGAGTCCGGGCGGCTGCACTAAAGCCAGCGGTTTGCGTTATTTGGTGGATTCCTTGGGTCTGCCGGGCAATGGGGTGGTTGCCGTGGGTGATGGAACGAATGATTTGGCCATGGTGCAGGCAGCGCATTTTGGGGTGGCCATGGAGGTGGCTCCTCTAGAGTTGAAGCAGGTAGCGGACTTTGTCACTGGCTCGGTCGAGGCCGATGGCTCAGCTGCCATTCTCCAGGTCGTTTTGGATCGACTCTGAACGGGATGGGAAAAGCTCAGCTTTTAGCCGCTGCCATATTTTGCATTAGGCGCCCTCCCCCGATAGAATTAAGCATCAGTTTGTTGGAGAGTTGACTGAGCGGCCGAAAGTGGTGGTCTTGAAAACCACTGTGTCAGTAATGGCACCGGGGGTTCGAATCCCTCACTCTCCGCGGCTCCACCAATTGCTAGAGTTGTGATCCATGATTTCTCCTTTTGATTGGTTTCTTCCTGTGTGGCGGTTGGTGGAGCTTTCGACCTCCTCGTTCGCTTAGAGCACAGTTGGAGGCTGTCCCCAAAGAGCGGCCATCCAGGTTTCGACGTCTGTTAGAGTCCGGGGAATATTTGCGGTAAGGCGCCGCGCTTTTCCGTCTGCTTCAATCACGATGTCGTCTTCAATGCGTACGCCGTTGCCGCGGAATTCTGGTGGCACAGCTAGGTCGTCGGCTCGAAAGTACAGTCCGGGCTCGATGGTGAAAACCATGCCGGGCTCTAGCAGAGCTTCCTGATACAGTTCGCGTTTAGCCTGAGCACAGTCGTGCACGTCCAGCCCCAAATGGTGGGAAGTTCCGTGTGGCATCCACCGGCGGTGTTGTTGGCCAGCAGCAGAAAGCGATTCTTCAACTGAGCAGGGCAAAATCTTCCATTCAGCCAAATAGTTCGACAACACTTCGCAGGCTGCTTCGTGGAGGTGGCGAAAGCGAGTACCAGGCTGGCTGGCTACCTCGAAGGCAGCATCTGCAGCTTCTAGCACGGCTTGATAAATCATTGCTTGAGTTTTGTTGAATTGCCCGGTGACTGGCAGCGTGCGCGTCACGTCAGCAGTGTAGAGCGAGTCTACTTCTACTCCTGCATCGATTAGAACCAGGTCGCCGGGGCGCACCGGCCCCGTGTTGTCCATCCAGTGCAGCGTGTTCGCGTGGTTGCCAGCTGCCGCAATAGTTTCGTAGCCTAAGCCGTTGCCTTCTTCGCGGGCGGCAGTGGCGAAGGCTCCCTCGAGGACGCGCTCGCCGCGACGGTGGTTGATGGCTCGGGGCAGTTCGCGAATAAGTCTTTCAAACCCCATTTTGGTGGCGGCCACGGACTTTTCGAGTTCGCTAATTTCCCAGGCATCTTTGGTGAGTCGGATTGTGGAGAGTTGTTCGCAAAGTGAATTGTCGCCTGTTTGAGCATCTTTACCGGTGGGTAGGCCAGCTTGTTCGCGGACTTGTTCCACTTGGGTTTCGATATTTTGGTCAATGTCGCGGACCATCCAGATTTGGACTTGTCCAGCGTCTTTAGCGAGGGCGTCTGGCAAAGTGTCGATTGCAGCGCAGGCTAAGCCGGTTTGGGCTCGCATTTCTTCCAAGGAAGGGCGCGCCCCTACCCAGAATTCGCCGTAGCGGGAGTCGGCGTAGAATTCTTCTGAAGCGCGGCTGGCTCGGGGTTTGAAATACAGGGTTGCTTTGTGGGTTTGCCCGTTTGTAGCTTCTGGGGAGTCGGCTGGAATGGGGTCTAATACTACGACTGAGTCGGGTTCGAGTTCTCCTCCTAAACCTGTCATGTGGGCAAAGCCTGAGTAGGCGCGGAATCGATAATCCGTGTCATTCGAGCGCGTCTTTAGGGTTCCGGCTGGGATGACTAGGCGCGCGTTTTGAAATTTTTCGCCTATTTTTTGGTGGCGAGCGGGCAAAAAGTCAGCTACCTCGCTGCGTTGGGGTAGTGTGGTTGGACGAGGACCCCAATTGCTGGCCATGAAATCTCGAAAAGCTTGTGATTGAGGTTTTTGGGTTCGGTTTTCTGCGCGCTGGGCTAGGGGTTGTTCCTGTGCAGAGGATTGTTTTTGTGCTGGAGGCTGCTCTACTTTTTGCGTCAGAGGTTGTACTGGTACGGAGTCTGTTACTGGCGCCAGGAGTTGTCCTTGGGCGAGAGATTGCTTTTGTGTTAGGGGTGGCTTTGTTCTTTGAGTTGATTCCTCGTTCGCCTTGGTGGTTGCCATAACTCTATTTTGCTACTAAATGTTGTCGAAGAAAAACGCTCGATTCTGCTTAGCGTTTGACTGGCACTAGCTTCACGTCCTAACAAACACTAGAGATTACGACAAATACAAACTTTAGAAACTGGAGGAGAGTCCGTGGATGTCTATCAGTGCGAATAAAACGAGTCATACAAGTGGGTTCCTCAGGTTGTCTACTGCTTCTATTGTAAAGAAGCTGGAGTTGTCCGAGAATGCGCTAATTGACGGGCACACGCATTCTAGTGCTTCAGATGGCACGCAGAGTCCGCGCGAGTTGATGTGGGCGGCTGCTCGGGCTGGGGTGGCTGTATTGGCGTTGACTGATCACGATACCTTGGCTGGATGGGTGGAGGCAGCAGCGGCGGTTTCTGAAACGGGGGTTGGGCTGATTCGCGGGGTGGAGATTTCGGCGGCGCGTGGTCGACATACTGCACACATTTTGGGTTATTTGCCGGATCCAACTCACCCGGATTTGTTGGCAATTTTCCAGCAAATGCAGCAAACCAGGGTTGAGCGCCTCAAAATAATGGTTACTCGCTTGCAGGCGGATTACCCGAAAATTTCGTGGCAATTTGTTGTTGAGCAGGCGGCGGATCAAAATGTGCCACTGGGACGGCCGCATTTGGCGGATGCGTTGATTGAGGCGGGCTATTATCTGGATCGCGATGCGGCATTTGTGGATGCATTGTCGTATCGAAGTCCGTATTACGTGCATTATCAGGCTCCAGATATCGTCCACGTGGTGGCAGCAATCCGAGCGGCTAGAGGAGTGCCGGTATTGGCTCACCCCAGGTCGGTACGTCGAGCCAGGTCTTTGACGGAGAGCGAGCTTGTGGAAATGGTGGACGTGGGTTTGTGGGGTTTGGAGCAGCGCCACCGCGAAAATAGTGCTGCAGGGAAAACAGAGTTAACTGTCTTAGCTCAGCGCTATGGTCTGGAGTTGACTGGTGGATCTGACTATCACGGCAGTGGGAAGCCTAATCAGTTGGGTGAAAATACGCTTAGTGTGTACCAATTGGAGTACTTGGCGGCAAATGGGGCTATTCCGGTTTTATTACCGTGAGCTACGGTGAGCTATCGCGAATGGCAGTGGATTAGTTACTCGTCGCTGTGAATACGTGGTTTGCTCGCTCTTTCCAGCTACCATCCATACTCACCCCATGGCCGCGCATACGCGTTCCGTCTGTATGTTGCGTGTACGTTTTGTGCGTTTAAGTGTTGTGCGCGATAAAGTTTAACGCTGGCGGTTGATTGGCTATTTTGGGGGTATTGTGAGCGTGGAACAGGAAAAGCGTACCGGTGTCGATGAGCGCATGGTAGTGGTAGCGGGCTTGTTGGGTTATTGCGCGTTGGCGGCAATGACTAGGTTGTGTAAGGACGGGGATCAGGCGCCTACCATGGTTGACGCGGTGGAGCATGCGTATATGGCGGATCGGGCTTTCCATGGGTTTGCGGCTTTGGAGCAGTTTGCGGGTGAGAATGGTTTTGATTTGACTGCGGCTACGAGCAGGTTTTCTGGTTTGTTTGACGAGATGGAGGCGCGGACTAGGCCGTCGACTTGGTGGGAGCGTTCTTTGAAGACTTACATCGCTTTTAGTGTGATGGGTGATTTGTTGCTGGGGATCTCACGGGGGCTGCCGATTGATTGTTCTTGGGTGGAGTTGGATTTTGGGCAACGCCAGTGGGAGGAGGAGCGTTTGCGCAGTGAGATTATGGCTGATGAGCAGTTGGCGGCTCGCCTGTCACTGTGGGGACGCCGAGTGGTGGGTGACATGCTCAGTTTGGGGCGGGCAACGCTTTTTACTTATCCCGAGTTGGGGGTTTCTCCGCAGGAAGCTGACACTTTGGTTCGTCGAGCTGAGGAAAATTATGCGCAACGCATGAAGGACTTGGGATTGCAGCCCTGATACTTGCTGGTTGGGGATTTAGAGTGTTGACTTGTAGCTTGGCATAGAAGTTTCCAGTGGGGGTATAGTGTCTGCTATCGATTAGATCGGTTATAGCCAAATAGGCCATTTACTAGTCTGTAGATGAAGCTTTTGCGACTGGGGCTGGCTGTCGCTTAAGTGAGAGCATTCGGTCAATTTGAGTGATCCATTGGCTAAGTGATGCACAAGTAATTCAAACCGCAGCAGTGGGGTCTTGTTTTTTGGCATTATTTCGCGTATCCTGGCGCGTGGGTGTGCGGTTGCATGCGTGTTTGTGGTGGATACACATTTGCAGAGGGGATGATCGGTTTCGACGGCGTTTGTTGATTTGTGGGAAGCGGGTCGAGGATGTGCGCTCAGCTCGTTAACGATGCGCGCGAACTAATAAGTGCCAAACATAAGAGCACTGACTTCGCTCTGGCTGCCTAAGCTAAGTAGCGTGTAAAAGTCCGTCAGCCCAGGTGTTGCTCTTGGTCTGGGAACTGGCGTCGTTTGAAGGGCCACTGGAATGCTGCGGTGTCGACGCGCAGTGTTCGACTTTTAGTTGACTGGGTTCGCTGGTAGCTCGCCTGTTGGCAGCTAGCGGATCGAGAATCTTTCAGGCAGGCTGCGCCCGGAGAAGACACGAACGGTAAGCGTCGGACGGGGGTTCAATTCCCCCCATCTCCACCAGAGTAGGAAGTGTCGAACTATTGGAATGAGTTCGCGCTTGTTTATAGATTCGGGGGCACCCGGTAAGGGTGCTCCCGTTTCGGTTGTCATCATGTGGGCGCCGTATTTGGCGTTTTAAGACGCTTTTAAGCCCTTTTCAGGGTACTCGTGTGCCCTGGAGAGGGCTTTTTCGTGCCTTAAAACGGCTCTGAGGGCGTCAGACGGAGCGCAGGTGCGCATCTCGCTGTCGCTCGA
>CBCPNB010000024.1:0-15076 GCA_965120455.1 uncultured Actinomycetaceae bacterium
TAGCTCCGCGATGGCCACAGGCACCACCTCGTCGACGTCCCCCACGATTCCAAAATCCGCTAACTCAAAAATTGGCGCATCTGGATCGTCACAGATAGCCACAATTTTTTCCGCTCCTTGAATGCCGCAAGTGTGGTGCACCGCTCCAGACACACCCAAACCAATGTAGAGTTTTGGCGCAACTGTAGCTCCTGTTTGCCCAACTTGGGCTTCACGGGAAATCCAACCCTCGTCGCACGCCACCCTGGTGGCGCCAACAGCTCCACCTATCTGGTCAGCCAACGATTGCACCAAGCCAAAGTCTCCATTAGTGCCCCGACCCCCGACTACCACGACGTCGGCTTCAGCGAGCGACTGTCCCCCATCTGCCTGGGTGTTCGAGGAAAGTATTTGGACAGCTGCAGCCGCTGAGGATAACTCAAAATCCACAATCGTAACTTGTGGATTGGTCACGCCCTGGGCACCGGTTTCATCGGAACTACCGTCAACACCATTGCTTTGAATGATTTCTGGTCCGACTCCCACGCGAAATGCATAACAGGCAGTCGCACTTCCTGAAGCCTCAACCATACTCAACGTATCCCAGCTGCCCATCATCACTAACTTAGCGGCAACTAGCTGCCCGCCTTGCACACTGATCCCCGAGATATCCGAAATTGCAGCAGAAGAAAATCGCAGCGCCAAACTGCCACAAACTTCGCGTCCCCCAAAATCACTGGTGGCAAAAACTGCTTCCCACTGACTAGTGGTTTCTTGCTCGAAAGCTGCCTGCACGAAGTCGGCCACGCCCCCAGAAATCAGGGAGTTAAACCCAGTTATTTCTGCAGGAAAAACGCACTTATTTGCGCCTAACTGCCCCAATTCAGCTGCTGCTAAATCCGCTTCTGTTGCGGCACCAGCAGCTCTACCCACTCCCTGACGGCCAGTAACTAGATCAGGGCACAGCGCCACCACAGTGCCACTAGTTAACACCCTGGCTAACTGCACCAATTTTTGGCTAGCCGCACTGGCTTTTATCGCCCCACCAATATTTTGGTGGTTTACTAAAACCGCGATATTTCCCGAAAACTTCACCATTTTGCCTATTTCAACTGTCCTGCTAAATATTCCGCTAACTTTTGCCCACCATTGCCACTGTCCTGGAGGATTTGCCGGTCTTGGCTGCGTTCATGTGGTTGCGCTTGCAAAACGCGCACGCGAGGAGCCCCAGACCAGTTCTCGGGTAGGAAATCTGCCAAATCGTCTACGCTAATAGTGTCAAAAGGTTTTTGGCGTGCTGCCCGCAAATCTTTAAAGTTAGGAAAGCGCGGCTCATTGATTTGATCAGTCACCGAAATGACTGCCGGAAGCTCCACCTGCACTCGCTCATTCACGCCAGCAATACTGCGCTCAACTGCTGCCCGCCCACTCCCTACTTCCAGTGCGTTCGCATTTCCCGCCAGTGGATAGGTCAAAACAGTGGCCAGGGCGCTAGGCAACATCGACGTCATCCCATCGGCGCTGGCCATGCCGGTGAGCACCAAGTCGATCGCTTCGCTGGCTCCAATATAGCGGATAGCTGCTCCTAAAACCTGGGCGGTCACCACCACGTCGGCGTTTTCTAGGCTCTCGTCACTAATCATCACCGCGCGATTGGCTCCCATTTGCAGAGCCCGCATCAAGGTGTCTTCGGAATCGTCGTCCTCGCTGCCCATACTCACGGCCACCACTTCGCCGCCGTGCTCCTCTACCAGAGAAACGGCCTGTTCAATTGCGTGTTCGTCCAGCTCGTTCATCTTGTAGTAGTCGGAGCGCACCACCCGATTGTCTCGAAATTCCACTTCGGTCTCGGCGTCGGCAACGTGTTTTACGCAAACCACAATTTTCACAACTCTCATTTTGCCATGCCAGTCCCGCTAGTGGTACGTGATCTTTTGCGAATCAGTCCCACATTTCCAGAAAACTACCTGCATGGTTTCACAATGGGCGCATTTCAAAGTATTTACTGGATACTATCCAGCCCGAAAATCCACTATTTCATTGTCTGATGTTATTTCGATAGACTGATTTGTTTGGACGTGCTTGTTATAGATGTATTTGTCGGCTGAACGCATCTAGCGGTGGCAAGACCGAACTGACCGCTAGTTTTGCTTCCAGTCTAGCCAGGCGAACTTGAGTCTAACCACCACAGGTTAGCCGCCAGAGAGGGGTTATGGTGTCGAGTCCACTGGAAACGCTCAATGAGGCTAGTTCTAACGCGAAAACTCACGCGGAGGGGGACCCTAATTTTCCCCATCCAAATAAATTTGGCAGTGTGGTGGCGGGAGTAACCAGTTTGCTGCCCGATCGTGGGGCTCATAACTTGGGGCGTCTAGGCGCACACCCACATCCACAGGGAGGTCTAGACGTTGTAGTGGCTGCCCCTCACGCTAAGGCCGTCGAGTTTTGTGTCCAAGCTTCCTTTGTTGCTCCAGAAACCCGCTATCGCCTATTTGGTCCCATTCAGGGCTGTTGGCATGGATATTTTGCTAACTTGACGGTGGGGACTCGTTATGGTTTTCGCGCCTATGGCGCTTGGGATGTGGATGCGGGCTTATTTTACAATCCTGCGAAACTGCTGTTAGACCCTTACGGACGGGGAGTTAGTGGCTCACCGCAATTGAGTGAGGCTCTGTACGCACACCAGGTAGATGAGAGTCTCCATCCACTTTATCCCTTGTCGAAGTCTCCTTTGGATTCAAAGTATGCCAATGCTTGGTCGGTGGTTACTAGCACGAATCGTTTTTTGATTGCTCCCCCACCGAGAACTCCTTGGGAGCAAACGATAATTTATGAGATGCACGTAGTTGGTTTTACTAAACGAATGCCTGGTATACCAGAGGAACTGCGGGGAACTTATGCGGGACTGGCTCACCCGGTGGCAATTGAATATTTGCGCGATTTAGGCGTGAGTGCAGTGGAATTGTTGCCTATTCACGCTAAAATGTCCGAATCGTTTTTGACTACCCGGAATTTAGAAAATTATTGGGGTTATTCGACTCTGTCTTATTTTGCGCCAGAGCCAAGTTATGCAACTATGGCTAGCCAAAAAGCTGGCGCGCAAGCTGTAGTGGACGAGTTTCGCAGTATGGTTTCTGAACTGCACAAAGCTGGGATTGAAGTTTTACTTGATGTTGTCTACAACCACACTTGTGAGGGAGGAAATCCAGGGATCACGGTGTCTTGGCGGGGTCTGGATCCGTTGTTGTACTACCGACACACGCATACTTACCCGCATACCCTCCTAGATGACACGGGATGTGGAAATACCCTGAATTCTACTCATCCGCGCGTGGTGCAAATGATTTTAGATTCCCTAAGATATTGGGTACAAGAAATGGGAGTAGATGGATTCCGCTTTGATCTGGCCACCGCTTTGGGTCGCCTGGAAAATGGTTTCACTCCCTTTCATCCTCTATTTGTGGGGATCGCCCAAGATCCGGTGTTACAAAATGTAAAAATGATTGCCGAGCCTTGGGATGTAGGACTTGGGGGATGGCAGACTAGTGGTTTTCCCAGCCAGTTTTCCGAGTGGAATGACCGTTATCGCGATGCTTTGCGCCGTTTTTGGTTGACTGATTATGCTGCTTTGACAAAACATTTGCCTTCTGGGAACGCGGCAGATTTAGCGACGCGCCTTTCTGGTTCAGCAGATATGTTTTGGCGTCCAGAAATGGGTCGAAATCGTCCTCGGGCTTCCATCAACTTTATTACTAGTCACGACGGATTTACTTTAGCGGATTTGACCAGGTACAACGAGAAACACAATCAAGCTAATTTGGAAGAAAACCGCGATGGTACTACCAATAATTTGTCGTGGAATCACGGTTTTGAAGGCGTTTTTGATAGTGACAAAACATCGGCTACTAGAGCGGTAAATCCAAAAGGTACGGATGCAAATAGTGGATTGCCAAAAAAACTAGGAGCTACAGGAATAGAATCAATACCCACGGAACTGGAGTCTGTAGAACCAGAATCACTAGAATCAGTAACCTCAAAGTTAGAATCTGTAAAAATAGAGTCTACCCATCGAGATCCCAACCAATCTCTCGAAGCAGAACAGGCACAAATTAGTGAAAACCGTCTGCGCACCCACCGAAATTTATTGGCTTCTTTGCTAATTTCTGCTGGCACACCGATGATTGTAGCTGGCGACGAATTTGCTCGCACACAACACGGCAACAACAATGCTTATTGTCAAAATAATGAGATTTCTTGGCTCGACTGGAATCTTCAAACAGAGCAAGAAGATTTGTTGTATTCCACCAAGTTTTTGTTGGCTCTACGCCGTTTGCACCCGATTTTGCGTCCACAAGATTTTTTCACTGGTCACGCCAAAGCCGGTGGACTGCTTCCCGATGTTTCTTGGCTCAATCGAGCGGGAGAAATCATTGATTCGCACCAATGGCACGATCCCGTGAATCGTGTGTTGCAAATGCGTCGCTCTGGTTTAGATTCGCACAGCGCGAATGCTCTGGTGGTCATCAATGGTGCAAATGAGACCGCTCAGGTTAGTTTGGGCAGTGCGCCTAGTCAGCATTGGTGGTCGCTGGTATTTGACTCTGCTTGGCAAAACCTAGTTGCGGGGGGAATTACTAGCGCTGAAACTGCCATCGAAGAAGGCGCGCATTTTTCTGGTGGCACCAACGTGTCAGTAGAAGCATTCAGCTTGCAAATTTATTTATCCACACAGTAGTGGAATGCTCGCAGCCAACTGTTTTGGAGTAGGATCCCCTTTTGTGAATGACAACCTAGAACCCGAAGTAGATAACCAAAAAGCAGTAACTGGAATTCAGCGTGAAACTTTGCGGGCAGCCCTCAAACGGTCAGCTGAGATTGAGCAAGAAATCGAGAAAAATCCTGGTCGTTTTCGCGTGCTAACAGGAGATCGTCCAACGGGATCGCTGCATTTGGGTCACTATTTGGGTACTTTGAAAGGTCGAGTAGACCTACAAAATCAAGGGGTGGACACCTGGATTGTGATTGCCGACTACCAGGTGATTACTGACCGCGATGGCGTCGGTCCACTCAAAGAGCGTGTTCTAGGATTGTTGACTGACTATTTAGCCTGTGGCATTGATCCAGAAAAGTCGACGATTTTTACTCATTCGGCGGTACCAGCACTGAACCAGCTCATGTTGCCTTTCTTATCTTTGGTCACAGAAGCCGAGCTACACCGCAATCCAACCGTGAAATCTGAGTTGGAAGCTAGCGGGGGACGAGCCATGTCTGGCTTGCTGTTGACTTATCCAGTGCACCAGGCTGCAGATATTTTGTTTTGTAAAGCTAATTTGGTGCCAGTGGGCCAGGATCAATTGCCTCACATTGAGCAGACTCGTCAGGTGGCTAGTCGGTTTGACCGCCGGTATGGGCGCGCTGAAAAAGAGCGCCCGGTCTTTCCTCGTCCTGATGCTTTGTTGTCGAAAGCGCCTTTAATTTTGGGCACTGATGGCCAAAAGATGTCAAAATCTCGACGCAATACCATTGAGCTGGGGATGAGCGCAGATGAGACCGCCAAAGTGTTGAAGAAAGCTAAGACTGACGCGCAACGCCATATTACTTACGATCCGCTCAATCGCCCTGAGGTTTCCAATTTGTTGTTGATGGCCTCAATTGCTTTGGGTGGCCAGCAAAGTCCGGAACAATTGGCGCAGCAAGTTGGAGATGGTGGAGGCGGTCAACTCAAAGCTTTGGTCACTGAGGTTGTCAACGACATGTTGGCGCCGATTCGGGTGCGCCGCTGCGAGTTAGCCGCCGATCCAGGCTATTTGTGGCAAGTTCTGGCTAAAGGGAACGCGAAAGCCAATGAGCGAGCTGAACAGACTCTGACCGAGGTACGCCAGGCTATGCAAATGGACTACTTGTAGGCGCACTACTTACAGGTGCTTGCGGACGCACTGCTTTTAGCGAACCGCATGTAGGCAGGTTATTAATTGTCCGCAAGCGCGCTCCAAAATATACCCTGCTTAGGTACACGTAAAGCTAAAAATAAACGCGCCACCATCTAGCGACTTGTCCATAGATAGCGTGTCTTACACTCCGAAGGCTTCGCCCACCAGGTAGCTAAAGCCCATCGCCAACAAACCACCGATAACCAGACGCACGAGTGCTTTGCCTTTGGGGGCCTCCCCCAATTGGGCAGAAATGATTCCGGTAAGGGCTAAGGCCAGGGCTACTGCTCCGATGGTTGCTATCACTCGCACCTCTGGTGGGCACAACAGCATGGCGGCCAGAGGAATCAGCGCCCCCACTACAAAGGAGACAAAAGAGCTAACTGCGGCCATCCAAGGATTCACCAAATCTTGGTGGTCGATGCCATACTCCAAAGAGACGAGTGAATCCAGGGGATCTTTAGCCATCAAATCGTTGGCCACCAGCCGGGCAGTTTCCTCAGAAAGCCCCTTTTCCATCCATAGGTCTACTAATTTGTCTTTTTCTCCCGCAAAATCCTGCCGCAATTTTTCGCGTTCGCGAGCCACGATTTCTTTTTCGCTGTCGCGCTGCGTGGAGACTGACACGTATTCTCCCGCCCCCATGGAGACAGCGGCAGACACGATTCCGGCCACGCCCGCTAAGGCAATCACCGAAGTTGCCGCTGGATTAGCCACGGCCACGCCAATCACCAAACCCGAAATTGAGACAATGCCGTCATTTGCACCCAGAACGCCAGCGCGCAACCAATTTAGTTTTTGCGCCACTCCTTGGCGTTTAGTTGCAGTATTTTCTCCTTCTTGTGGCTTAGCTGCGCTTTTTTTCGTATTCCAAAATTTGGTGGAACTTGGCGAGCTAGTCAAATCTTTGATTGCTACTTCAGTCATTTCAGTCCCTCCCTCAACCTGGTTTCCGCTTTCACAGCCGCAACTGTTCTAGGGTGCTGGGACTAAACTAACCTCTACTTTTTCTCGGATCCAGCAAGGATACACACACATAAAGAGTTTTAGGAAGCCCCACTTTTCCTTGGTTTGACCACAGATTTGTGAGGCCATCCTAATTGTTGCAATCGTATTGCTAGATCGTTTATTTTGCTAGTTTCCCCAATGCGTGTAGGTTCGAGAATCAGCTTCATTGGGTTCGGCAATCGAAACCAACCCTAATTCAGCAGCAGTGGCCATGAGCTGGTTGTGCGGGACTGCACGAACTGCGATCCCTACAGCCCCAGAAATCTGTAAACGCAAAGAGCCTTGATACTCCCAACGTCCATCTGGCAATTGGGTTTTAGCTTGTAGTTCGACCACTTGTTGGAAGTCGATTTGATCGTCTAGACCAATTTTGCCAGCCACGGCCTGCACCTGAATATCCTCAGGCGATAGCCCGTTTAGAGAGATGTGTGCCATAATTGGCACTAGTTGGCCAACTTCTGCCACATTGGCAATTCCTGCTTCGACAAAATCGACGTGCAAACCACCCCAAGCAAGACACATCTTGGCTTTCCAATCAGCCAACTCCTGCGCCTGAACATAGGGAGAGTTAGCCAATTGTCTCGCTGCTTTGGCCACCGGTGTATACAAATTTTCCACGTATTCGCGCACCATCCGCGTCGCTTGCAATTGCGGCACCAGCGTCGCCAAAGTGTGGCGCATCATTTCTATCCACCTTTGCGGCACTCCCAAGTTGTCTCGCTCGTAAAAACGGGGTGCAATTTGGGTTTCTAACAAGTCGTAGAGTGCATCTGCTTCAATTTGGTCGCGTCGGTGCGGGTCTTCTACCCCATCAGCAGTGGGAATTGCCCACCCGTTTTGGCCATCGAATTTTTCATCCCACCAACCATCTAGAATCGATAAATTGAGCGCTCCATTCATCGCACACTTCATGCCCGATGTGCCTGACGCCTCCAGGGGACGCAGTGGGTTATTCAACCACACGTCGCAACCAGACATCAACACTTCAGCCATTCCCATGTCGTAGTTGGGCAAAAACACGATGCGATCCCTGACCAGCGGATTGTCTGAGAATTGCACGAATTTTTGGATTAAAGACACCCCAGGTTCGTCATCTGGATGCGATTTACCTGCTACCACGATCTGGATCGGGTATTTGGGGTCAGTCAATAATCTAGTGAGTCGCTCCGGGTCGGACAGCATCAAAGTCAAACGCTTATAAGTGGGAACTCTTCTGGCAAAACCAATGGTCAAAATATCGGGGTCCAAAATATTTTCAGTCCACCCCAATTCGGCTGGTGAAGCACCGCGCTCTAGCCACGATTCACGAACTCTGCGCCTGGCATCCGCCACCAGTTTAGAACGCAGCTGGTGGCGCAAACTCCACAATTCTTTTGCGGGCATTCCCCCATTTTCTTCGGACAACAACCAACCCTGGCCGCTATCTATTTGCTCTGGAGTGAAGTATTGTTTGGCCAAGCGGGTTACAGCTAAGTTCTGCCAAGTTGGCCCATGTACGCCGTTGGTGACTGAAGTGATTGGCACTTCTTCTTCGTCAAATCCTGGCCACAGTGGCGCAAACATGGAGCGAGACACCTGTCCGTGTAATTTGGAAACGCCATTGGCTTGACGAGCCATCCGCAAACCCAGGGCCGCCATGTTGAAGACCTCGGGATTGCCGCCCGTGTAATTTTCAGAGCCTAAATTCAAGATTTCCTCTACATCAACTCCAGGCAGTGGCATGGCTGAAAGATAGTGGCGCACAGTTTCACGGCTAAATCGGTCAATTCCTGCTGGTACAGGCGTGTGGGTGGTAAACAAATTCCCCGCCCGCACCACTTCGATTGCCGCCCCAAAACTCAAGGACGAGTCAGCTTCTAGCAATTCGTGCACGCGCTCTAACGACAAAAAGCCCGCATGCCCCTCATTGCAATGGTAAACCTCAGGAGTGGGAGCACCAGTGATCCGACTATAAGCTCGCAAAGCTTTCACACCGCCAATGCCCAGCAACAATTCTTGCTCCAGGCGGTGTTCAACTGATCCCCCGTAGAGACGGTCAGTTACTTTTCGCGCAGCCTCATCGTTTTCTTGCACATTCGAATCCAACAACAACAGTGGCACTCTCCCTACTTGTGCCACCCAAATTTGACTAAATAGCAGACGAGAACCCGGCAAAGGCAAAGAAATTAGCGCAGCTCGACCATCTGGCTCTTTTAGTAGAGTCAAAGGCATGTTGTGGGGATCAACCAGCGGATAATTTTCCCGCTGCCAACCGTCACGCGACAGTGACTGCGAAAAATAGCCCGCCCGATACAACAAGCCAACGCCAACAATTGGCACACCCAAATCCGAAGCAGACTTCAAATGGTCTCCAGCTAAAATTCCCAAACCGCCAGAGTATTGCGGCATCACTGAGGTGAGACCAAACTCTGCTGAAAAGTAGGCAATCGACTGAGGTTTGTGGTCAGCTCGGTATTCGGTTTGAAACCATTTTGGTTGAGTCAAATACTGCTCTAAGTCCTGCGTTAATTCTTGGGCTCGAGCTAACACCTCTGGGTCGGCGGACAATTGCTCAAAGCGTTCTGGACTGATTTCACCTAGCAAGGCCACGGGATCGTGTCCGGTTTTCTCCCATGCTTGCGGATCTAGGGAAGCAAAAAATTGTTCAGTTTCTTTGTGCCAACACCAGCGCAAATTGTGTGCCAAAGTATCCAAAGACTTTAGATTTTCGGGCAAAACAGTGCGGACAGTAAAACGACGGATAGCTTTCATAAGCTTCATGATACGGAGAAGATAAAATTTTTTCTTTGCCCGGTCATAAAACTAAAGCTCGGCCAATCTGTGCTCAGGTTTTTGTCCATCTGGTAGTCAAGCCAAAAGTTACCTGGGCACAAAGTATGTCAGCATCTGGCACGTGAGCCACTACAAAAGTTAGTCTATAAGTGTGAGCCGAAAAGAGTCTGGGTTGCTGCCGCGTATTCCTGCAACAGAAGTGTTTCCCGTAGTCGAAAATGGTCGCCTGGCTGCTAAAGCCGCAGTGGGTGATCCGTTCCCGATTCGCGCCACCGTATTCAAGGAGGGGCACGACGCCTATTGCGCGGAAGCCGTGTTGATTTCACCCACTGGCCACGAGCACCAGCGCGCCAAAATGTATGGGATCGCACCGGGATTAGACCGACTAGAGGCTTGGGTGCTGGCAGATGAACCTGGCAACTGGTGGTTTCGTATTGACACATGGGCTGATCCGTGGACAACTTGGCAGCACGATGCGGGCATTAAAATTCGCGCAGGCATTGACGTGGAGTTGATGTGCGAGGAAGGAGCCCGATTGTTAGAGCGGCTAGCTGCTGGTCGGCTGATAATGTCTCAATCGCCGCCCCACTCCCCCGAGTTGCCTAAAATTTCTCTATCTGCGCGGGAATTTCAGTTATTGGAGCAGACTGCAGCAATTTTGCGCGATGAAAAAATGCCACCCGATTCTCGTTTGGCAGCAGCTACGGCAGAGCCGGTGCAAGAAATTTTTCGAGCTCACCCATTGCGTGATTTAGCTGAGTCCACGGAAAAATTTCCCTTGCAGGTGGCTCGCCACAGAGCTGTTTATGGTGCGTGGTACGAGATTTTTCCTCGCTCAGTTGGAGCTTTCCAAAACCCTGATGGTTCGTGGGTTTCTGGTACTTTCCAGTCTGCGGCCAAAGATTTAGACCGCATCGCTGATTTAGGTTTTAACGTAGTTTACTTGACGCCAATCCACCCAATTGGCACCCATTTTCGCAAAGGAAAAAATAATTCTTTACACGCCAACCCAGGAGAACCTGGTTCCCCGTGGGCGATTGGTGCGGACGCGGGAGGACACGATGCGATTCACCCGGATTTGGGGAATTTGACAGATTTTGCCAATTTTGTGGGAAAAGCCCGCGAACTGGGGATGGAAGTGGCTTTGGATTTGGCTTTGCAGTGTTCTCCGGATCATCCGTGGGTGAAGCTACATCCAGAGTGGTTCACGCAGCGCTCTGATGGTTCAATTGCTTACGCCGAGAACCCACCGAAAAAATACCAGGATATTTATCCATTGAATTTCGATAATGATCCCCAAGGATTGTTGGATGCAATCATTGATATTACTGAGTTTTGGATCATGCAGGGAATCAAGATTTTCCGAGTCGACAATCCGCATACTAAGCCAATCAATTTTTGGCAAAAATATTTAGCCTATATGCATGATAATTATCCAGAAGTATTGTTTTTAGCTGAAGCTTTTACGCGTCCAGCGATGATGCGTACTTTGGGTAAGGTTGGTTTCCAGCAATCTTATACCTATTTTACCTGGCGACAATCGAAGAATGAAATTGAGGATTATTTTCAAGAAGTTGCTACCAACACTGCTCATGTGATGCGCCCTAATTTTTGGCCAACTACTCCAGATATTTTGACGGAGCAAATGACCACGGGCGGGATAGCAATTTTTGCGCTACGCGCTATTTTGGCAGCTACTGGTTGTCCAAATTGGGGTTGTTATAGCGGCTATGAGTTGTGTGAGAATCAGCAGCGTCCTGGTTTTGAAGAGCCCAATGATAACGAAAAATACGAGTATTATCCTCGCGATTTTACTAACAGCCAGGATTTGGGAATTACTCAATTGATTAGGTCTTTGAACCGGGCGAGGGAAAAGCATCCAGCCTTGCAGCAATTGCACCAGATTAGTTTTCATCCCACTTCGAATGAGAAGTTGGTGTGTTTTTCGAAGCACTTGCCCGCACGGTTTTCGCCGTCGGGTCGCTCCGATACGGTGATCGTCGTGGTCAGCTTGGATCCTCACCATGAGGTGAGTGGCACAGTTACGTTGGATTACTACGATTTGATTGCTCCAGATGGTCGCAGCGGCACGTTTCCGCAGGATTTACCTGAAAAAACTGTCGATGTCATTTTGGTAGATGAGTTGGATGGCATGCGCTACCGGTGGGGGGCGAAGGCTTTTGTACGTTTGTCGCCTTGGGAGCGCATTGGGCACGTGTTTTGGGTAGAGGCGGGACTGGAAGAAGACTAGGAACATAGGAACAAGAGTTTAGACAGCGCAAGGCTGAAAGTACAACGGATAGGAAGTCTGGGAAACTAGGCAACCAGAAGGCTAGAAATCCAGAGAAACTAGAGGGCTAGAAAAGCCAGAAAGCTAGACTTCTTCGATTTGAGTGTCGTTAATTTCGAAGACCCTGCCACAAATTATGTCGATGTCTTGTTGGTTGTGGCTGGTCATCACTAGGGTCTTGCCTTCGTGAACTAGGTTTTGTAGTAGTTCGCGAATTTCGGCGGTGCCTTTGCGGTCTAATCCGTTGAAGGGTTCGTCTAGGACGAGGACTTCTTGGTCTTCCATGATGGCCTGGGCCAGCCCTAAACGTTGTTTCATACCCAGAGAATAGTGTTTGACACGTTGGGGCAAGTCAGGGTCTAGGCCAACTAATTCCATAGTGTCTCGAATTTTTTGATCGTCAATTTGGTCGCGAATTTTTGCGAGCGACTTCAGGTTTTGAAATCCAGTGAAACTAGGAATGTAGCCTGGTTTGTCGATGATGACGCCAAATTTTTCTGGAAAAACGCGTTTAGCGGATAAATATTTGGGGTCGATGGTAACTGTCCCAGAATCCGGTTCAATGAACTTTACCATTAGTTTAAGGAGAACCGATTTTCCTGAACCATTTGGTCCTTGTAGACCGACTGCCTCTCCTTGGTTGATCTGCAAAGTCACACCTGTAAATAGAGGTCGCTGGTTATAGGATTTCTCCACATTATTCGTTGCAATGACTGGCATGTTATTCCTTTCCACAAATCTGCAAATATGTAATCGATACACAGCTTGTAATCAATGGATTACAATGCGTACTAAATTATGGTGGGTAATAAAAGCACAGCATTGGGCTAGTAAATTTCTGCTCTGGTGCGTTTGAGTACTAGCAGGTTAGCTGTGGCAAAAATGGCGAGCCAAACTACGATGGCTAGTAGCGGCAGAATATTTATGGTAGCGCTAGAGAAGGCGTCATCTAGGTTCACTAGTCTGATTATGGAGGGTAAACCAGCGGGCAACCAGTAGCTGATATTGCCCCAGGGGCCAGATAGAACGATAAAGGACCCCAAGGCGTAGAGGCTGCCGCTGACCTTCTTGGTGATGAATGTTCCGAGTGACAGGATGAGGATGCACACTAACACTTGGCAAAATAAGGCTAGTGTCCATAATCCAAGCAGACTGATTTGCAGGGAGTTGGGCCAATTATTAGTGAATAGGCTAAAGAGAATTAGCGCACCGAGACCACAGCTCGCACAGTAGATTGCAATGAAGCTGGTTTGTTGGCAGATAAGTTTGCAGAACCATTTGCTGGCGCTACCGCAGCGAATGATTTCTTGGTAGCGTCTTCCAAGCAGTGCTGCCACTAGATCTTTTTGAACCAGGTAGGCAGGCAGGGTAACCAGCAGGACGACGACCAAGAAGTCCAGGAAGAGCAGACCCTCGGGAGAGCTTCCTTGCAGAACGTACAGCAAACGGATAGTACTACTTATTTCTTCGCCGCTATTGGTGCGCAGGGCGTAGATTCCGATCAGTAAACCAATGGCGCTAAGGGTTACTAGGAATTTCCCGGAAATATTGAGTTTCTTTTCTTTGTTTAATTCCAGATAGTTTGTCACAGTGTAAATGATGATTCCAGCTGTAATTAGGATGACTATTTGGATGAAAGGTGAAACTCCCCAGGTAAAGATTGCCACTGCAGGGGAGGTAAATCCAACTATGGTGAAATACGCGACTCCGGGTATTTCGTACATTCCCCAGCCAAGGACAAACCAAAAGAAAAGAGCACCTCCCGCAATTACTGGCGTCCGGGGATGGGGAATAAATGCCGTTAACAGGGAGATGATTGTCACGATCTCCAGGTACATGAATAGTTGTTGTAGCACCATTACCAGTAAGTAGATTGCTGGATATGGCAGTACTGGCATGGTGGAAGTGAGGTCGCTTTGTACTAGCTCCATGTTTTCGTACAGGGAGGCGGACCATTCCCATTGCCAGGGAAATCTTAGGCTGATTATTAGTCCAATGATGATTGGCACGAACAGTAGGAGGAGAATCCACTCGAGTGCGATGAATCCTTGGTCGAACGCCCATTTGGTTTTGGTGCCGTGACGAATTAGGCTTTCGGGTCGCCAGGTGTGGCTGTATTGGCGTAAGAGAAACCAGAAGGTGAAGGGAACTAAGCAATAGTTGATCAGGTAGGGGGAGCCAATGGAGAGGAATAGGTATTCCCATCCTCCTAGAACTATGCCGGTGGTTTCTTGAAGCAGATTTATGTCGCTTAGCGTCCACAGACTGAATCCGGTTACGCAAATAGTTAGCGCTATGATTGCGGGCGTTTCTTTGCGTTGTAGTAAAAACATCTTAGGTCTCAAGCTCTGTGCTGCATGTATTGGCATTTCGACATCTCAGAAGCTACATAATTGTCGCTTTGGAAAGCCGCAGGATTACGAGCGGATAATTCCCGGGGTGCGGTAGCGTTTGCGAGCGACGTAAATGTACATTCCGACGGCAACTAGGACGAGGAGAGCGGTTGGCACTAGATTTGTCCACAGGGGTTGTTGGACAACCTGGGATCTAAATGGTGGAAGTGCGAATTTTTCTATCCTTGCGTAAGCGATGATTATTTGGACGGCTTGCCAACCAATGAATGGAGCGATGAGAGCTAGAAATTTGTTCTCGATGCAAGCTGTAGCAAGAGTACAAATAACTGCCAGGATGGCGGCAATCAGACCGACCCAGAGAGCAAAGACAATTATGTACAGTGGAACTGAGATGCTGGCTATCTGGCTTAGGTCGTGTCTTTGTTCTAGCGGCTTGTATGGGTCGGTATTTATTTCACCTTGAATAAAGGTTAAGTTCGCTATCCCTAAAATCAGCAGTATTAAGAGCGTGAACACTACGAAAGCAGTCGTTGCTGCTGTAATCACTTTGTGTCGAAAATAGGCACCAATGTTAACACGCGTTCGTACCTGCATGACGTAGGTGTTGTCCCACTCATCTAGCAGGAGCAGTTGCGTCAATAGAGCGACTGTTAACGGAAAAAGTAGCCCTATCCAATCAAAAAAGGAAATGAAATAGTCACTCCAGTGCTCATAGTTGGTGTTGCTGCGCGCTGAAAATCCAG
>CBCPNB010000025.1:0-9217 GCA_965120455.1 uncultured Actinomycetaceae bacterium
TGTACTTCGCGCACGTAGTTGCTGGCAGCTTGAGTAATTTGCCGACCAATTTCGGCAAAACGCTTCACGAATGAGGGTGTCCACTCACTCATCCCCATCGCGTCACTCCACACCAACACTTGCCCGTCGCATTTAGCTCCAGCCCCAATCCCAATGGTGAGGATCTCCAAGGTGGCGGTAATTTCTGCAGCCAAAGACGCTGGAACCATTTCCAACACAATCGCAAAAGCTCCTGCCTCTTGCAGAGCTAAAGCATCTTGTAATAGTTGCTGACGTTGGTTGCCCCGACCTTGTAAGCTTGGGCCGCCCAAAATGTGCTCAGACTGAGGCGTATATCCTAAATGTCCCATGACGGGTACACCAGCTTCCACCAAGAAGCGCACAATTTTACTGCGAGCGCTGCCGCCTTCTAACTTGACTGCGTGAGCGCCAGCTTGCATCAATTTGACTGACGAGCTAAAAGCATCTTGCGGCGAAGTTTCATAAGTTCCGAAAGGTAAATCCGTCACAATGAAGGCTCGCGAACTCCCTCTAGCGACCGCATTAGTGGCTCGCACCATATCGTCTAAGGTGACCTCTAAAGTCGAGTGATAGCCCAAGGTGACGTTGCTCAACGAATCCCCAACTAACAACATATCCACGCCTGCCGCATCCAGTAATTGCGCGGTAAGAGCGTCATAAGCCGTGAGCATAGCTAACTTGCGTCCCTCTTGCTTAGCGCGCTGCAAGTGAGTCAAACGCACACTTCCGCCAGGCTGACCACTATTTTTGGGTTTAGGTTCAGAACTCATGCCTAGATGTTAGCCGGACGCGAAGCAAATATTTTGATGTTTTACCACTTGGTTTTTCTCTCCCACGCAAATGAAAATGCCTAGAATACCCAAGGACTGGAAAATTTTTGAGCGCAACGCAAGTGGAGGGTAGATGTCTAACCAGGTTGTAGCTAAGTTGCCTGCTGATTTAGATCCGATCGACCAGCAAGCAGTGAAAACTTGGAGTGAACAAGCCATCCAGCTAATCCTCAACGCCAATGATTTAGATGAGTTAGCAGCCATTAAAGCTACCGCGATCGGAGACAAAAGCGCGCTGACCTTGGCCAATCGCAAAATCGGCCAGTTAGCCAAAGAACAAAAAGCAGATGCGGGCAAAAACTTGGGGCAAGCGCGGGCTGCTGTAAATCAAGCCCTAGAGACAAAAACCCAAGAACTGCAAGCATTGCGCGAGCAACAAATTTTGCGCGAAGAAGCCTTAGACGTCACTTTGCCAACGCGGCGCTTTCCCCAGGGCTCGCGCCACCCAATCGAGTTGCTCATTCAAGAAATCAGCGACTTTTTCATGTCGCTGGGCTGGATCGTGGCCGATGGGCCTGAAGTAGAACACGAATGGTTCAACTTTGACTCGCTGAATCTAGATGCCGACCATCCGGCTCGGCAAATGCAAGATACTTTCTACATCGATTCCACTTCATTGGGGGCAGCGAACCCAGAAGATGCGCATCTGGTATTACGAACGCAAACTTCCCCGGTACAGTCGCGGGCAATGCTCGAACAAGGAGTGCCAGTCTACATGGCTTGCCCGGGCAAAGTGTTCAGATCGGATGCACTAGATGCCACCCACACGCCGGTCTTCCACCAGGTAGAAGGCCTAGCGATTGACAAAAACTTGACTATGGCGCACCTAAAAGGCACTTTGGACGCTTTCGCGCGCGCCATGTTTGGACCGGAAGCCAAGACACGTTTGCGTCCATCGTTTTTCCCCTTTACCGAGCCTAGTGCAGAAATGGATCTGTGGTTTCCCCAAAAAAAAGGTGGAGCCGGTTGGATCGAGTGGGGCGGGTGCGGCATGGTGAACCAAAACGTATTGCGTGCCTGCGGCGTGGATCCCGAAAAATATCAAGGTTTCGCATTTGGCATGGGTTTGGAACGCACCTTGATGTTTAGGCACGGTATTTCTGATATGCACGACATCGTGGAGGGCGATATCCGCTTTTCCAACCAATTCGGACTCTACGGAAAGGGTTGCTAATGCCTCGCGTATCGCTATCTTGGTTGCGAGACCACGTCGAGATCCCCGCAAATGTCACGATAGAAGATGTATCCGCCGACCTGGTACGCGTAGGGCTGGAAGAGGAAGAAATCCTGCCACCAAAAGTCACCGGACCACTGGTAGCAGGAAAAGTGCTCTCCATTGTTACCGAAACCGCGTCAAATGGAAAAAAAATCAACTACTGCAGAGTAGACGTGGGGCCTTACAACGATGAGCCCGGAACTGGAAAAGAACCCAGCGATTTGCCTTCGCGTGGCATCATTTGCGGCGCCCATAATTTCGCAGTCGGCGACACCGTAGTGGTATCCCTGCCAGGCGCAGTTTTGCCCGGGCCGTTTCCGATTTCGGCGCGCAAAACCTATGGACACATCTCAGATGGCATGATCTGTTCCGAACGGGAACTGCAACTAGGTCACGATCACTCCGGCATTATTGTGTTAGATCGCAAATTTGCCGCCCCAGATTTGCCAGAGCCGGGAACAGACTTGTTGGGCTTACTAGGACTTGGCGAAAAAGTCTTAGACGTAAATGTCACCCCTGATCGCGGCTACTGTTTTGCAATCCGGGGCATTGCTCGCGAATACCATTTAGCCACTGGTGCTAAATACCGTGACTTAGGGGCATTGAGTGAAGTTGCCAACCGGTTAGCGCCAACTTCTACGGATCCAACCCAAGTTTTTCCCGTGGAAATCCAAAATGAGAATAAATCAGATAGCCAAGAAGCGGCTTGTGACCGATTCGTGACCCAAGTAGTGCGCGGAATTGATCCCCAAGCGCCTACCCCGCAATGGATGATTGAGCGCCTAGAAGCTGCTGGCATGCGTTCACTGTCACTGCCAGTAGATATCACCAACTATGTGATGTTGGATTTAGGACAACCCCTGCACGTCTACGACTTAGCCTTCGTGCAGCCACCATTTGTGGTGCGGCGCGCCCGTTTGGGCGAAAAATTCACCACGCTAGATGGGGTGGAGCGTACTCTCACTGCTGGCGATATCTTGATCACCGATTCTCCACACGGCCAAAAATCTAGTCGCATTGTTGGTTTAGCTGGTGTCATGGGTGGCCTGGATTCCGAGGTGCAGCCTCACACAGTCGACGTAGTGATCGAAGGAGCCCACTTTGATCGAGTCAGTATCGCGCGCTCAGCTCGCCGACACAAACTCCCCTCCGAGGCCTCAAAACGCTACGAGCGGGGAGTGGACTGCCAGCTGCCGCCCGTAGCTGTGCAACGGGTAGTGGATTTGCTGGTCGAATACGGTGGTGGAACCCCCGATGCTTGGCGTTTTGACTTAGATGAAACCAAAGCGTTTGCAGCAATTGACTTTGATGTGCGCCAACCTGAGCGCTTGTTGGGCACCAGGTACACTCCAGAGCAAGTGCAACAAATTCTCACCGACATCGGATGTGAAATCTATGAGATAGACGAGCACCTATTGCGTGTCCAGCCCCCCTCGTGGCGCCCCGACTTAGCAAATGGACCAGATCTGGTAGAAGAAATCGCCAGAATCGATGGGTACGAGCGCATTCCCTCGGTAGTGCCAACTGCGCCGGGAGGCCACTTGTTGTCACCCGCCAAACAAGTGCGCAAGATTGCCGCTGAAACCCTGGCGGCAAACGGACTAACCGAAGTGAAATCCTACCCCTTCATCGGGGATGCCCACGATCGACAAATGCTGGCTCAAACTGACGCGCGTCGTCAAGCCGTGCGACTACAAAACCCGCTGGCAGAAGACGCACCCTGGCTGCGCACAACACTATTGGATACTTTATTGGACGTGGCGGCCAGAAATACGGCGCGCGGTTTGAACTCGGTGGCCGTGTTTGAAACCGGGACAGTCACTTTGGCCGAGGTTGGCGGATTTAGCCCGGTTTTGCCAGTGGATCGACGTCCAAGTGACTCAGAACTAGAATTCTTGCGCGCCTGCGTACCCGCACAACCAGCTAAGGCAGCGGGCGTGATGGGTGGCATTTTTGGGCCAGTCTCAGTTTTATCCAAGAGTCGCCCTTGGGATTGGGCAGATGCAGTGGAGGCAGTACGCCAGATTTGCTCAGGACTAGGCGTCCAGGTCGAACAAACGCGCTCTTGGCTGCCAGAGCAAACCGAGCAAACTGTGCGCAAACCCGGGCCACCGCTGCCTGCTACAGTTAGCGATCCCCAACTGGTTGCACCCTGGCATCCAGGACGAGTAGCCACACTATTTGTGAGAAAAGGCAAAGGATTTGTGGAACTTGGCCGGGCTGGTGAATTACATCCTCGGGTGGTGAGAGCCTACGGTTTGCCCAAGCGCTCGGTTGCCTTTGAAATTGACTTAGATGAACTAACCGCAGTAACCAGAAGTGAGGCCATCCAAGTTCGACCAGTATCCACTTATCCGCCAGTGCGTGAAGATTTTGCAATCGTGGTTGACGAGGTGGTGCCGGTGAGCGCAGTGGCCAGGGAGATTCGCCGAGCAGCGGGCGCTCACTTAGAGTCACTGCAGTTATTCGATGTCTACACCGGTGAACAAATTCCCGCAGGACAACGCTCATTAGCTTTTGCACTGGTATTGCGGGCCGGGGACAAGACGCTTGACTCCCAGGAGGTGTCCCAAATTCGCCACCAGATAGTCCAGGCGATTGAAAAACGTTTGGGAGCCAAATTGCGGGCTTGAGTTGGTTTGCGCTAAAACTAAGAGAAAACCTGGAATGTGACTTTGAGATGCCTTGGCCAAGCGCGAACGGTGGTGGGCGCGGCAGAGGATTTTTAGAGCAAGGAGTAGAGACTTATGAGCAAGGAACGCGTGGTTCTGGCTTATTCGGGCGGTTTGGACACGTCTGTAGCAATTGGGTGGATTGGTGAGCAAACTGGCGCTGAGGTGATTGCGGTTGCTGTGGATGTGGGACAAGGTGGAGAAGACCTGGAGGTAATTCGCCAACGGGCTCTAGATTGTGGCGCAGTCGATGCGGTAGTTGCAGACGCTAAGGACGAGTTTGCCGAGGATTATTGTTTTCCAGCTCTAAAGACGAATGCCCTGTATGAGGGCGTATATCCGCTGATTTCAGCGCTATCTCGGCCATTAATTTCCAAGCATTTGGTAAAAACGGCTCGCGCTTTGGGGGCGAGCACGGTGGCGCACGGGTGTACCGGTAAAGGCAACGATCAGGTGCGTTTTGAAGTGTCGATCACTACTTTAGCGCCTGAGTTAAAGACGATTGCCCCGGTGCGGGATTTGGCTTTGACCCGGGACGTGGCGATCGAGTACGCCAATCAACACAATTTGCCGATTGAAACCACGAAACACAACCCTTTTTCGGTTGATCAAAACGTGTGGGGGCGAGCGGTAGAAACGGGTTTCTTGGAGGATATTTGGAATGCTCCAACCAAGGACGTGTACGTGTATACGGCTGATCCGACTTATCCGCCGTTGCCCGACGAAGTGGTGATTTCTTTTGAACAGGGCGTGCCGGTGGCCATCGATGGGCGAAAGATGAGTCCACTGGAGATCATCCAGGAGATGAATGCGCGTGCTGGCGCTCAAGGTGTGGGTCGAATTGATCTGGTTGAGAACCGTCTGGTGGGAATTAAATCTCGCGAAGTCTACGAAGCACCGGGGGCAATTGCGCTGATTGTGGCTCATCAGGAGTTGGAGAATTGCACGATTGAGCGCGAGCAGGCGCGTTTCAAGCGTCGCGTGGAGGAACGGTGGGCTGAATTGGTTTACGACGGCCAATGGTTTAGTCCCCTGAAGCGTTCATTGGATGCTTTTGTGGAAGATACCCAGCAATTTGTTTCAGGTGATATTCGCATGACTTTGCATGGTGGCCGCGCGGTGGTGACAGGGCGTCGTTCGGAGATGTCGTTGTATGACTTCAACTTGGCTACCTATGAGACTGGGGATAGCTACGACCAGTCGCATGCACGCGGTTTTATCGAAATTTATGGCATGTCGGCGCGTTTGGCTACTGCCCGCGATGAGCGAGTAACTGGTGGTTTTTCGGATTTATTAGAGTAGCTGCCGCACTAGCATCAGTTAGTAGGTGACAGGTAGGAAGCTTGGTGTGACTGCAAAGTAGCGGCTAGTGCAATTAGTACAAAAAGATGGTGACAGCTGCAAGTGGCGGTTGCGCCCAAACTGGCAGACAGCAAACGTGGTTGAGGAATGTGATGGCAAACGAAAGTAAAGAGCCCGAACTTGGGGCACAACCGGGGCTAACTACAGGACAGACTACTTCTGGTTTGTGGGGTGGGCGGTTTTCTGGTGCTCCAGATCAGGCTTTAGAGCGTTTGAGTGTGTCCACGCATTTTGATTGGCGTTTGGCTTTAGATGATTTGGCAGGCTCAAAGGCGCATGCTTTGGCTTTGCGTGAGGCCAATTTGCTGAGCAAAACCCAATACCAAGAAATGCTATCCGCGTTGGAGCAGCTAGAAAATGATGTTCGCTCCGGCCAGTTTGTGCCTACTCCAGAGGATGAGGACGTGCATTCGGCTTTAGAACGTGGCTTGATGGAGCGAGCTGGCTCTGATCTGGGCGGGCGGATTCGAGCGGGGCGTTCTCGAAACGACCAGATTGCTACGCTGATTCGCCGGTATTTGCGCCGTGAGGCTCGCCGGATTGGTGGTTTGCTCATAGACCTGGTTGAGGCTTTGTTGACTCAAGCCCAAGCGGCGGGGGAGGCGGTGATGCCGGGGCGCACTCACCTGCAGCATGCCCAACCGGTGTTGGTGGCTCACCAGTTGGCGGCTCATGCGTGGCCGCTGCTTCGGGATTTGTCGCGGCTCCAGGATTGGGATCAACGTGCTGATGAGTCTCCGTACGGTGGGGGTGCTTTGGCGGGAAATACGCTGGGTTTGTCTCCTGAATTGGTGGCTCACGAGTTGGGGTTTTCTCGAACTTGTCTAAACTCAATTGATGGCACTGCTGCCCGCGACGTGGTGGCAGAAATTGCCTATGTTTTTGCGCAAATAGGTATTGATTTGTCGCGTTTGGCTGAGGAAATTATTATCTGGAACACTGTCGAGTTTGGTTATGTGGTTTTAGATGATGCTTTTTCGACGGGCTCCTCGATTATGCCCCAGAAAAAGAATCCAGATGTGGCCGAGTTGGCGCGCGGTAAAGCGGGCCGGTTGATTGGCGATTTGACGGGTTTGTTGGCTACTTTGAAGGCTTTGCCTCTGGCTTATGACCGCGATTTACAAGAGGACAAGGAGCCGGTTTTCGATCAGATCGACACCTTGGGGCTGCTTTTGCCTGCGGTGACTGGCATGGTGGCAACCATGCGGTTGAATTATCAACGAATGGCTGAGTTAGCGCCCGCAGGGTTTTCGTTGGCTACCGATGTGGCTGAATGGTTGGTACGCCAGGGAGTGCCTTTCCGGGAGGCTCACGAAATTGCTGGTGCATGTGTGCGAGTTTGTGAGCAAAAGGGAGTTGAGTTACCAGATTTGACTGACCAGGATTTTGCAAAAATTTCACCGCATTTGCATGCGGGGGTGCGCAAGGTTCTGACTGTAGCTGGTGCTGTTGCTGCTCGTCAGGGAGTTGGCGGGACTGCGCCTGTGCGGGTGCGCGAACAACTCTCCGCGTTGCAAACCGGGATTGAAAACGCCCGGAAATGGACTACTAATGACTAATTTAGACAGAATGTAAGTTTGCATATTTGAATGCATATTTGAGCGTAAGGAATAGCTATGACTGACCTAATTGATGAATTGCAGTGGCGTGGTTTGATTGCGCAGCACACGGATTTGGAGCGTTTGCGCCAGGAGCTGCAAAGTGGGTCTGTCACGTTTTATTGTGGTTTTGATCCAACCGCACCGTCTTTACATCACGGTCATTTGGTGCAGTTGATGTTGATGCGTCACTTACAAAACGCGGGTCACAAGCCGCTGGCGTTGGTAGGGGGTGCGACTGGTTTGATTGGGGATCCGCGCCCCTCTGGTGAGCGCACTTTGAATGAGCCGGAAGTAGTTGCTAGCTGGGTGAATGGTTTGCGGGAGCAAATTTCGCGGTTTTTGAGTTTTGAGGGCGAGAATGCGGCGCGTCTGGTGAATAACTTGGATTGGATGCAAGATGTCAGTGCGATCGAGTTTTTGCGTGATATTGGCAAATATTTTCGGTTGGGGCAAATGCTCTCAAAGGATATTGTGGCTAGGCGTTTGAATTCGGATGAGGGCATTTCTTATACCGAATTTTCTTACCAAATTTTGCAGGGTTACGATTACTTGCAGTTGTATCGGCGCTATGGTTGCACTTTGGAGACGGGTGGCAACGACCAGTGGGGTAATTTGGTGAGCGGCGTGGATTTAATCCACAAAGTTGAGGGTAAAGCGGTGTCGGTGTTGACTACTCCGATTATCACGAAGGCCGATGGCACGAAGTTTGGCAAGTCCGAGGGCGGGGCAATTTGGCTAAACCCGGACATGTTTAGCCCGTACGCGTTTTACCAGTTCTGGCTACAAGTGGCAGATGACGACGTGGTGAAATTGTTGAAGATTTTCACATTCTTGGACCGCGACGAGATTGAGCACTTAGGGCGGGAGACTGCGGCGAATCCGCGTGCCCGGCTGGGGCAAAGGCGTTTGGCTGAGGAAGTGACACGTTTTGTGCACGGCGGTGAACAGCTAGCTCAGGTGCAGGCGGCAACGGAGGCCTTGTGGGGGAGTGGAGATTTGCGTTCGGTGGATGAATCCACTTTGTGTTCTGCGGTGGAGCATTTGCCTTCGGGTGAGTTCGTGCCCGGGGACAGCAATATCGTGGATGCGGTTTTAGCGGCCGGATTCGAAAAGGGACGCTCGGCTGCGATGCGCCTGGTCAGGGGCGGGGGAGTTTCACTCAATAACGTGAAGGTTGAATCCTTAGATCAAGTGGTTGAGGCAACAGATTTGTTGCCGGGCGGTTTTGTGTTACTGCGCAAAGGAAAACGCAACTTGGCTGTGCTCTACCCACAAAATCAGAGATAAGGGATATACCCAGCTACTTTGGCTCGATTTGATAGAGCTGGCCGGGAGCTTAGCCCTACCTAATAAAGTCAGAGCTAGATAGCAACTAATGGTGGGGATTGTCGTTTGCCACTGTGATGCAGTTTAGGAATCGGACATGGCCAGTGTTTTTGACGTGTTGGAAAAAATTTTGAATTCCGCTATCTCTGAACGGGATAAGGGGGCAAAATACGAGGCTCTATGTGTGTG
>CBCPNB010000026.1:0-8721 GCA_965120455.1 uncultured Actinomycetaceae bacterium
CGAATTGGAAATCGAACCTGGCTTTGCTTTCGTGGATTCCAACCTGGTGACCTTAGTAACCGGGGAGTAAATAGTGGTAACTAGGGGAAAAGCGGAATTGTGTGGGTTTGCTTTGTGTGAATCTGCGATTCGTGGCCTCTATAGCTGGACTGCCTATGGGGGCTCTCCTACAGATAGTGCAGGAGTCGCTGTTAACTCTACGGTTACTATCAGAAAATTTACGGTAAAGCGGCGGTTTTAGCCCGGTTGCGTCTACCTTTCGCGTCCGCACGGTGGTCTCTAACTCCGTCTAGAAGAGTCAGTGATCGCAGCCTCAACAAGAGGCTGCAATCGGGTTTAAAATGCGCAGACTCACGTGAACGTCCCTGCATAGGTGTTAACTCTGACTGCAATCGAAGTTAACGTGCGTGGTGCGGATAAGCTACCGGTTTTATCGCAACTGTAATTGAAGATAGAACTATACGAGCTCGCACGGCCGAGCTAATTAGGTTCATGGGCATATGTTGTAGTCGAAGTCGGAGTCGCAAGAGTCTGGATACTTAGCGGGTGATTCTATCCAATTTATGTGATTACTGCAGAAGAGACGCGGTGTTTTGGGGCTTAGTTTATACTGGAAATAAGATGAGTTCACGCTAAGTAGTTTGATGTGTCAAGGGGAGAAGAACGGTGAGCGCGCTCGACTGGGTATTGGTACTTGTCCTGTTGGTGGTGGGTGTGGGTGCGCTGATTGTCGTATTTTTTGCTGGCCGAGCAGCGTATTTTATTCGGCGGAGGGGATCGTTTATTGCTTACATACGTCCTGCTGGCGTGCCCGCTTGGGTGCGGGGCATTGGCCGCTATGGGCGCTACAACTTAGCCTGGTTCAAGCTAGCGAGCTGGAGATTCGGCTCGGAATTGATGTTTTCGCGTCGAAACGTAGATATCGTGGGGGCTCCCCAGCGGATCGAGGGTGAACCCATGGTATTGTTGCACATGACTACACCGTCTCGAAACTACGATTTGCTGGTGGATGAGGGCGTGGCCTCTGGATTGATTTCGTGGGCAGGGTCTTCGCCACCCGAGGATCAATCGGCAATTTGAAATTTGAGGTGATTGTTGCGGGTATAACAGGAGGAGATTTTGCATCTAGTGATTGCCGATTGCTCGGTGGATTATTCGGGCAGGTTGGATGCGCATCTACCTCGGGCACGCAGACTGTTGATGATCAAAGCTGATGGTGCATTTTTGGTGCATTCTGATGGCGGATCGTATAAGCCTTTGAATTGGATGACTGCACCGTGTCGGTTGGAAAAACTAGCTCCCAGTGAACAGGAGCGAGCCGATGGAGTAAGCCAAGTCTGGAAAGTACTCCAAGACAAGTCGGACGACCAACTAGTTGTTCGAGTTTTTGAGATTTGTGCAGAGCTAGAGCAAGATTTAGGCGAAGACCCCGGACTGATCAAAGACGGTGTCGAAGACCATTTACAACAGCTTCTAGCCGAGCAATTATCCCAAATTTTAGGTGAGGGTTGGATTTTGGGCAGGCGAGAACAGCCTACGGCGATTGGGCCAGTTGACCTGTTGGTGTACGACCCTGGCGGGAAACCAGTAGCTATCGAGGTGAAGCGTCGCGGTGGAATTGACGGCGTGGAACAATTGACCAGATATTTAGAGCTTTTGGGGCGGGACTCTAGATTTGCGGGCATTCGGGGAATTTTTGCCGCCCAAGAAATCACTAAACAAGCCCAAATTTTGGCCATAGATCGCGACATTGACTGCCTCTGGCTAGACTATTTAGCAATGCGGGGTTTGGATAATCCCGAGGACAGGCTATTTTGATGGGCAAATGAGCAAAGGCAGCAGAAAGCGAACAAGAAAGCACTCTGGCAGTCAGGGGAATGGAAAATCGAGCAGACGAGGTAGACCTTGGCAAGGTGAGCCCAGGTCGCTAAACCGCCGCCTATTTCAGCACTCTGAGGTGGGGAAGGATGGACAGGTTTATCAAGTGAATCGGGCTAGGCCAGCTCGGAAAGTTTATAAGTGTCCAGGATGTTTTGGAACTATCCAGCTTGGCCAAGAATCGATTGTGGCCTGGCCGGAGGCGGATAGCGCTCCCTTTGGCATAGAATCCGGGGTACAAGCCAGAAGGCATTGGCACGTGCACTGCTGGAATCGCTATCGAGCGTAATTAGAATTCTTTGGAAAGATAGCGTTATTGGAAGTTGATGGAATTAGTATCGCTAGAACGTTGGGCGGCATCTGGATATTGTCTGGCGTAGTGCTTGGATACTACTATTAAACCTCTAGTTATTTGGCTAATTTCTGTTTAGCTAATTTAGTCTGAATATTTGCCCAAGTAGTATTCTAATTATGTGAATTGTCAGAGAGTCGTTGTGCATATTGCAGGTGCACCACTACCATGAGGTGGTAGTCGATTCGGGGAGTTGATATAGTGTCTTTCATCAAGCGCTATTCGTTGGCGGTCGTGTGCGCGTTTGTTGCGCTAATTGGTGCGGTTGTGGGTGTCCTGGGTTTGACTGTGTTGGCGCCAGCCCAACAGGTTCAGGCTAGCGTTGAAACTGACGATCCTTACGTGATGACTCGCCAGGGTGTGTTGGGGTTGTATGGAGATTCGGTGACAGTGACTGCGGAGGCGCAATCGGGACAAACCGCTTGGGTTGCGTTGGGAACTGCTACAGACGTGCAGTCTTGGCTAGAGGGCCTCGAATACACTGAGATTATTGGCGTGAAAAACACTTTGACAGATTTAGAGGTCGAAGAGAGCGTTCAATCTGGGGGAAGCGCTGCAACGACAGACGATGTAACGGGTGAGCAAGACGCTACCGAAAGCGACGATGAGGCGACTGAATCCGATGCCGAGGCCCAATTGGTGAATCCAATTAGCTCGGATATGTGGACTATGTTCAAGTACGGGACCTCGACTGCATCAGTTGTTTTGAGCGATGAGGATCTAGACCGGGCGTTAATTTTTGCAACTGACGGCGAAAGTCCGGCACCAAAGATTACTTTGACTTGGGATACTCCTACCCCCTACTACATGGCTTTGTCGGGTTTCTTGGTGGCGATCGCATTTGCTTTTAGTTCATTCGCTTCTTTCTTCACCGTGTTAGCTGTTCGGCGTCGCCGGGCAGAAACCGCTAAGAAATTAGAGATTTTAGATCAGGCAGTTTCCACCGACACTACTATCATTCCCGTGGTTGATGGTCTCAAGTTGCTGGAGGCTCCGCAACCCAAAGATAGAGTGGATGTAGCTTTAGAGGGGAGAACTCTGCCTGGTGCACCGATGGACAACGAACCTTGGCAGGAGCTGGGAGTTAGCCAAGAGTTGACTGACTTGCAGCGGCACATTCAAGGAGCCATGGCGAATAGCTTTGTAGAGCCGAATACGGGCAATTTGTCGGCGAGTCAGGCTCGCAAAGTGGCACCAGGTGTGCAAACAGAAAACGAAGACAGTGGATCAGACTATGTTCAGAAGTCTGCCAAGGAGTTTGTCCCCGGGTTCGTGCAGCCAGAGGCAACCGCCAACTTTGTGTCAAGTGAGTGGCCTACACCAGAATCTCTTTCCACTGGGCCTGCTACTGCAGCTTTTGAGTCTCCTGTGTCTGCTGCGGGTTCGTCGGTGAGTCGGCCAGTAAATCAGCCAAGGAATCGGAATCATCCGGCAACTCCTGTAGGTAGGTTTACTCCGCCAGATGGCGTCCCCCAGGCTGGGGTAAAAAATCGCCCAGTTGGGCAAGCTCTGGAAGTTAGCCAGCCGGGTAGCAACGTGGAAACTTTGTCAACGGACTCGGCAATGCTAAATACGATAGCTTTGCAATCTGGTATGCATATTCCTTCCCGGCGGGCGATGCGAGAGGCAGAAAAACGCGGAGTTAGCGCCTTGATGGTGGGGGGGCACAAATTCTCGATGACCAACAAGGATCTCCAGGATACAGACGAAGACGATGACGATTAATAGCGGCGAACTCACGCCAGCTAGGGTTATTCGCCAGAGTCGGAAAAATGGTGTGCGAAAGTAGTTCGTGAAAATGCGGGATGGTGCAGGACGGCGTGTGATTGCGACTGTGCCTAAGAGCGCAAAACTGACCAGCATACTGCTACAAGTAGGCTTGCGCTACTAGAATAGGCTGGCGCATGAATGTAAACGCAACTAGGAGCAGGATCGGGGAGCACTCAGCCAAATGAGCACTAAACGCAAAGCCACGCTGGCATTGGTGGCAATTGGGGTGTCTTTGTCACTGGTGGCTTGTTCATCTGCGGGTCGAACGATTGATTCCGATTCCACTCAATCGGGCTCGTCCTCTTCCAGCCCCGCTCTAAACAGTGAGCAAGTAGGGCGCATCGTCGACGAAATTCAGGCGGTGATCGACCAGGCGGAAACAGACGACGATGCGGACGTTTTAGAGGAAAGGCTGACTAATCCGGCGCTAGTCCAACGACAAAGTCAAATGTCACAGGCGAGTACAACTGGCGATGAGCTGAGCGACTTGACTTTGTCCATGAAAGTCTATTCAGCTACTGTGGATGATTCTTGGCCACGGGCATTGGTTTTAGGAACTGAAGCCACGTCGAGCACTCCGGCTAGGATTTATGTCATCACCCAAGAAAGTGCGCAATCCGATTATCAGTTGGAAAATTGGGTGCGGCTAATTGGGGGAAACTCGGTCACAGGAATTTCTGTGGAAACGGGTTCGCAAATGCTTAGCGACGATGCTGAGGGTTATTTGATGACTCCTGCACAAACACTGGAGACCTTCATCAACTTGCTCAACGATTCTGACAATGAAGAATACCAGGTGTTTGACGATTCGACGCTTTCGGAGACTCTCGCTTCTGAATTGTCTTCGTTGAACGATACTTTGGAGGGAGTAGGGGAGGTCACTATTGAGGCCAGTGACGCGGGGTATCCGCTCACTGCAGTGGTGCTAGCTTCAGGAGAGGCTCTGGTTTCAGGCGGATTTACGTACACTTACACCTATGCGCGCACGGAAGCTGGCTCACAAATGGAGGTTAGTGGCACTGCTGCTTCTTATTTGGATGATCCGAGTGTAGTCAGCAAAGTGGTAGTGACCTACACAGTCAACGTGCTCTTTACTGTTCCTTTAGCTGACAGTGAGGACACCGAAATCAAGGTTATTGGCTCAGAGCGTTCAATTATTTCAGTGGAAAAAGACGATTCAAATCCGCCAGACTAACAGCACTAACCCTAGATTGGCAGTAGACCGATAGCAGGCCAATTTGCCAGATGAACCGGGCGGATAGTTGTTAGAGAAACTAAGAGACAGCAAAGCCAGGGAGAGATAGATGTTCGAGAATAAGGACAATCCGGAAGCGCAGGCGTCGGTAGCCGACCAACACGGTGCGGTAGATTTGTCGATTAGGCAGACTAATTCCACTAATTCTGACCAAAGCCCAACTGATGCAGGCCAAGCTGGCCAACAGTCTAGCCAGTTTGCACAAAATGGTGCAAACCCGCCGGGAGCATTGTTGAATGCTCCATTGGAGTCAGAAGTTACCCAGGAGAATCTCCAAGAAATCATGGGGTTGTCGGTGACAGTGCCGGTGTTGTTATTCGTGTACTCGTCGTCGCTGGCGTCGAAACAAACGCTAGAAGTAATGGAACGATCGGCTCGTCAAGCTCAGGGAGCGTTTCATTTGGCCAAGCTGGATGCCAAAGAGAACGCGATGCTGGCTCAGGCCTTGCAGTTACAAGTTTTGCCAGCTTGTTTGGCTATTTTAGCCAATCAACCGATTCCTTTGTTTGAGGGCGTTGCCAGCGATGAGCAAATTAAACAAGTTGTCGACCAGATTTTGCAATTGGCTCCACAAATGGGGGTAACCGGCAGATTAGCGGTTAGTTCTGAGGAATTGGAAACCCCGATTCCACCAGAGCACGAGGATGCACTAGCAGCTGAAAAAGCCCAAGAGTGGCAGAGCGCGGCGGAAGCGTGGCGCAAAGTATTAGCCAACTCTCCTCGAGATGTGGCTGCGGAAAAAGGATTGGCTAAAGCTGAGTTGATGCTGCGCCAGGAGAGGGAGCTGCAAAATAGTTCACAAGCAGCAAATGATCCTTTGACGACTGCGGATCTGCTTTTCACGGAAGGCAGACAGCAAGAGGCTTTTGATTTGGTTTTAGCTGAGTTCGAGAAAGCTGATGCCGAGCAGCGCGAACAAATCAGACTGCGTCTAGTGGATATGTTTAAAATTGCCGACGATCCCCAACTGGTCAAGCGGGTACGCCAACGTTTGTCTACTTTGTTGATGATTTAAGCGTACTCATCGATAAAGGAGAGCAAAAGTAACCTCTACCTACCAACATCTCAAGTAGCGAACAGTTCAGGCAACGCTCGTTTCCACTAGTGTCCGCGACTTACCCGTTGTAGGAGGCTCCCGGATCCTCTGTATCCGTTGAATTCTGCTCCTTGGATGTTTGTTGACTGCTAGGAATTGGCGCGAGCTGTAGCCAGGAAACCGGATTCTCTAACGCTCTTGATGCTGCACAGGCACTGGCAGCGTAACCGTCTGCTGTCTGAGTATACGCTGAGAGAGGTTTTAGCCAGACTACGCCTAAGGGTGGTACACGCAGTTGCACCGAGTGGTCGTACCCGTGCTCTGCTTGGTTTTGGGTGGTCAAAATTTCGGGATTCACTATGTTGGAGCCGCCAAATTTGGATGCATCTGTGTTGAGGATTTCCACCCATTGCCCGCCAACCGGTAGCCCAAGGCGATAGTTTTCGTGGGGGATGCCAGCAAAGTTTACTACGCACACCAGGTATTCGGTTTCGTTGTGCGCATTTTTCCCGCGCCGCAGGTAGGCCAGGATATTACGGTCGGCATCTTTTGCTTCAATCCACTTGAATCCGCTGTGTTTATCGTTCCAGAGAGCTGGTAGGTGCGCGTAAATGTGATTGAGGTGGCGCACCAAGTCGGTGATATGGGAGTGTTCGGGATAGTCGAGGAGCCACCAGTCCAGGGAGTGTGATTCTGACCATTCAGAGGGTAAGGCTAGTTCTTGCCCCATGAAGAGGAGTTTTTTGCCTGGATGCGACCACTGGTAGGCGTAGAGGGAGCGTAAAGTGGCGAGTTGTTTCCACCGGTCGCCCGGCATTTTGGCCAGCAATGAGTGTTTTCCGTGCACTACCTCGTCGTGGGATAGGGGCAGCACGTAGTTTTCGGAGAAAGCATACTCTATGGAGAAGGTGATTTTGCCGTGATGCCAGCGTCGATTGACGGGGTCTTCGTGTAGATAGCGCAGAGTGTCGTTCATCCACCCCATATTCCATTTCAGTGAAAAACCGAGGCCGCCTTCACTAACTGGTGAGGTTACTCCAGGCCAGGCAGTGGATTCTTCAGCAATCATGAGCGCGTCTGGGTGGCGTTGAAGGACGACTGTGTTGACTTCTTGGAGGAATTGGATGGCTTCCAGGTTTTCGCGGCCACCGTACTGGTTGGGACGCCACTGTCCTGCTGGGCGCGAATAATCTAGATAGAGCATAGCTGCTACTGCGTCTACGCGTAGTCCGTCGGCGTGAAATTCTTCGATCCAGTAGAGGGCGTTGGCGACTAGAAAGTTGCGCACTTCGTTGCGCGCATAGTTGAAGACGAGCGTGCCCCAGTCTGGTTGTTGTCCGCGTAGCGGGTCGGGGTCTTCGTAGAGTGGGGTTCCATCAAAGTTGGCGAGCGCCCATTCGTCGCGCGGAAAGTGAGCGGGCACCCAGTCCAGAATGACGCCAATATCGGCCTGATGCAGCTGGTCAATTAGATACTTAAAGTCATCGGGAGTGCCAAATCTGGAGGTAGGCGCGTAATAGGAAGTGATCTGGTATCCCCACGAAGGAGGATAGGGGTGTTCCATGACAGGCATGAATTCTACGTGCGTATAGCCAAGGGCTTTGACGTAGGGGATTAGTTGTTCGGCTAGCTCGCGGTAGTTGAGACCTTCTTTCCAGGACCCTAAATGCATTTCGTAGACTGAAATTGGTTGGGCGAGTGATTGGCGTTGGCTTCGGGTATCCAGCCAATTTTGGTCTTGCCATTTGTGCGTTGCTTTGGTGACAACAGAGGCGGTCAGGGGGGGAATTTCGGTGGCTCTGGCCATTGGGTCAGCTTTTTGGATCCAGTTTCCGTGAGCGTCGAGGATTTCGAATTTGTAGCGGTTGCCTACTGACGCGCCGGGGATGAAGAGTTCCCAAATGCCGCTGGTTCCGAGGGTGCGCATGGAGGAGGCGGTGCCATCCCAATAGTTGAAGTCGCCGATGACTCTAACTGCTTTGGCGTTTGGAGCCCAGAGGGTGAAGGAAACTCCGCTGACTGCACCCATTTCGCTGTCGTATTCGTGGACGTGCGCGCCTAGGGCGTTCCAGAGTTCTTGGTGGCGGCCTTCGCCAAATAAGTGCAAGTCTAGATTTCCCAGGGTGGGCAAAAATCGGTAGGGATCATCGCGGATAACTGTCAAGTCGCCAAATTTTACGCGTAGACGGTAGTCGGGAATGATGTTGCCGGGCAGGACTGCTACCCAGATTCCTTGGGCTTCGTGGGCGGCAGCATATTCCCCGTCAGGGGTTAAGACAGTCACCTCTTTGGCCAGGTGTTGCACGGTGCGGATAGTTACCGAGTCACCAACGAGGTGGGCTCCCAGAATGTCGTGTGGGGAATGGTATTCGCCGTTGGCGGTGGCGAGGAGAATCTCTAAATCAACTGGTCGAGGCTTCAATCCCATAC
>CBCPNB010000027.1:0-22259 GCA_965120455.1 uncultured Actinomycetaceae bacterium
GAAGTGGAACCCCATTCGACCATTTGGTGGGTGATTTTTGCCAACTAAGAGCTATCAGCAAATCGTTCGAGGTTAGACAAGGAAAGGACAGAAGCAAAGCATGCGAATTTTGGCGGCTATGTCTGGAGGAGTTGACTCTTCCATGGCGGCGACTTTTGCCGTTGAGGCTGGACACGAAGTGGTGGGAGTGCATTTATCGCTGGCCAGGTCATTGAAAGCTGAACCTGGTGCTGATGGAATAAAACGCGGGTGTGGTTCGTCAAAAGACGCTGAAGATGCTGGAAAAGTGGCAGAAATGCTAGGAATCCCTTACGAAGTTTGGGATTTATCCGCAGAATTCGAGCAAAAAGTAATCAACGATTTTGTGGCACAATACCAAGCGGGTAACACTCCTAACCCGTGTGTACGTTGTAATGATTTAGTAAAGACCCGGGAATTATTGTTGCGCTCGCAGGAACTGGGATTTGACGCAGTGTGTACGGGGCACTACGCCAGGCTGATTCCCGATCCGGTAACTGGTCAAAAGCAGTTGCATCGCGCGGTCTACGAAGCCAAAGATCAATCTTATGTTTTAGCGGTAGTGGGCATCCAGGATTTGCAAAGATTGATGTTTCCGTTGGGGGAGGCTCCTTCTAAGCAGTGGGTGCGTGAGCAGGCCCAAGAGCGGGGACTGCCGGTATTTCAAAAGCGGGATTCTTTCGACATTTGTTTCATCCCAGATGGCAACACGCAGGGTTTTTTGCGGCAAAAGCTGGGGACACAGCCAGGGCAGATTGTTGACCAGTGTGGCCAGGTTGTAGGAGAACACGACGGCTACTACCAGTTCACGGTGGGACAGCGCAAGGGATTGCATTTGGGGCGTCCGGCGGCCTCTGGGAAACCGCGCTACGTGTTGGAAGTAAAGCCTAGGGTCAACCAAGTGGTTGTGGGTGAGGCCGAGCTGTTGAGCGTAGACCAGGTTAGCGCCAACCAAGTAGTGTGGTTGGAGGAACCCCAAACTGTGCAGGTGGATCGAGAGGCAATAGAGTCCTATGGGTTGAAAGTGCACACCAAGTTGGGTGAAATTCCAGCTACTTTGCTAACGGCGCAGGTGCGCGCTCATGGAACTCCCTCGGTGGTAACTGACGTGGAATTCGACGGCCAAACGCTGACAGTGAATTTGGCTGAACCGATTCGCGGCGTGGCTGTTGGCCAATCGCTGGTATTGTATCGCGGTACCCAGGTTATGGCTGAATCAGTGATTTGTGGCTCGTCTAAGCAAAAAGTACGAACTGAGCGGGCACAATCGACACAGATCGGGTAAACTGGTTGAGCTTCGCGCGAGTGGCGGAATTGGCAGACGCGCTGGATTTAGGTTCCAGTGTCTTTGACGTGCGGGTTCAAGTCCCGCCTCGCGCACCAAGCTGTTTGTGTGCCTAATTTTGTGCAGCGATTTTGGCGTCTTTTCGTTTTCTTGTGTCCAAGTATTGGCGGTGGTGTATCTGCTTAGAGCGATGACGCCGTACAGTAAATGCGATAGAAAAACGCGGTAGGGAAATTTTCGTTGAGGGGGAAATATGACAAAACTAGAAGTTGGGGGTCTGGCTCCAAAGTTTAGCGTTGACACCTTGACTGGGACAGTGTCGTTGGACGACTTGCTGCAAAGTGCAAAAGTTGGGGTGATTGTCTACTTTTACCCCAAAGCCAGCACTCCAGGTTGCACGAAGGAAGCATGCGATTTTCGCGATTCGCTATCCTCTCTGCAAGCACATGGATACCAGGTGATTGGGATTAGCCCCGATCAGTTGCCAGCTTTGGAAAAGTTCGTGGAAGCGGAATCATTGAATTTTTTGCTGGGAGCGGATCCAAACCACCAGGTTATGGAAGCATACGGTGCGTGGGGAGAGAAAAATAACTACGGAAAAACGGTAATTGGGGTAATTCGCTCTACCGTGGTGATTTCTAAAGATGGTGTCGTGCAATTAGCGCAATACAACGTCAAAGCTACCGGACACGTAGCCCGGCTGCGCACACAATTGGGAATCGACTAACAGGTAGAGTAAACGAGCTAGGATGCGGATACGGGGACAACGATATTCGTTGGTATCTTGTGGAATGCAACATGTGATTTGGATACTGCAGACAAACCTCCTAGCACTTTCTAAACTCTAAGTAAAGAAAAGATTTGTAAACGTTCAAGGATGGTTGATATGTCTGAGCTGGTCGTAGCGAAATTTGGGGGAAGCTCTCTGGCAGACGGTGAGCAATTTGCCAAAGTAAAGACCATAGTTGCCTCCGCTCCTGAACGCAGACGCTTCATAGTTCCGTCAGCTCCCGGCAAACGCAACTCAGATGACCACAAAGTAACCGACTTGTTATTGATGTGCTATCAGCTATCTGATCACAACATTGATTTTTCTGAAGTATTCCAAATGATTGCGGATCGCTATCGGGAAATTCATCACAGCCTGGGTTTGCAAAGTAATTTGGATGGTGAGCTGGAAGAAATTGAGGCAGCAATTGATGCTGGAGCGTCTCGGCATTGGGTGGCTTCCCGTGGTGAGTATTTGAACGGCCGACTGCTGGCTGAATACTTAGGTTATGAGTTCGTTGATCCTGCTCATATGATTGCCTTTAGCGAGGATGGGGAATACGATGCCAAGACGACACTTAGCCAAGTGGCCAAAACCTTGCAAAACAAAGAAAATGCGGTGATTCCAGGTTTCTATGGAGCTGACGCCAGTGGGCGGATCATTACCTTTTCGCGGGGTGGCTCTGACATTACGGGTGCAATTATTGCGGCAGGAATCCGAGCTGACTTATACGAGAATTGGACGGATGTTTCCGGGTTCTTGAAAGCCGATCCTCGAATTGTGGACCAGCCCCAACCAATTGCCGTGGTGACTTATAAGGAGCTACGCGAATTGTCCTACATGGGGGCTGCAGTTTTGCATGAGGAAGCTATTTTTCCCGTGCGGCAAGAGGGCATTCCAATCCGAATTTTGAATACAAATCGCGCCGATGATGCAGGAACCCTGATTGTAGACGACGGTTCCGAAGTCGAATTTAGCGGTATTACTGGCATTGCGGGCAAAAAAGACTTCACTGTGATTTCTTTGGAAAAAACCTTGATGGATGATGAGAATGGGTTTTTTCGTCGACTGGTCTCCGTGTTTGAAACTAACAACGTGTCGATCGCTCACATGCCTTCTGGAATTGACACAGTCTCGGTGGTGGTGGCCAGCGAAGATGTCCGTTTCAAAATGAACAAAATTGTCGAAGAAATCAAGATTTACTGTCAGCCAGATACGGTAAGCATCGAGCCAGAAATTGCTTTAATTGCCGTAGTTGGGCGCGGTATGGTCAAAACTCCAGGTGTGGCCGGGTCGGTATTTTCGGCGCTAGCTAGTGCAAAAGTAAATGTGCGCATGATTACGCAGGGCGCTTCGGAACTGTCGATCATTGTCGGTGTTAGCAACGAAGATTTCAAGGAAGCAGTGCGCGCAATCTATAAATCGGCGTAGTCTGTACGCATGGGTAGTGTTGTTCAAAGTGTCATTGCTATTGGCATCGTCATGCTACTCGGCTGGATTGGGCGTCGAAGTGGCGTGCTCTCTGACGGCAGCGACCGGGTTTTAACCGATGTGGTGTACTGGTTCTTGGCACCAGCCATGTTGTTTTCGGCGATTGCAGAAGCTGACGCTCACCAAGTGGTCGGTCGCCCACTAGCAGTTGCGGCTTGTGCTGGCTTTGGTACGGTGATCCTGTTTTTGGTCACTGCTTGGCTATTTTTTAGGCCTTCTGGCGCAGAATTAGCTTTAGGAGCGATGAGTTCTACGCTCAATAATGCCGGTTATGTGGGTATTCCTATCGCCACTTATGTGTTGAATGCTCCAGCTCACGGCGTACCAGTAATGGTTTTTCAACTGAGTTTTTTGAGTCCCATGTTTTTTGTGGTAGCTGATTTGATTGGTTCGCGCAGAAAACCTACATTTTGGGGAATTATAAAAATGATTTTGAAAAATCCGCTAGTGATTGCGGGTATATTGGGGTTTTTGGTGTCGTGGTTTCGTATTTCGTTGCCATCATTGGTGGCAGTACCAATTGACATGGTTGGTCAGGCTGCTTCGCCAGTTATTTTGATTGCTTTTGGGTGTTCTGTTTATGGGCAGCGTTTAAGTCTACGCGATCGGGCTGGTTCACTGGCTATTTATGCAACAATTATGAAACTGGTAGTTCAACCTCTCCTAGCGTTAGGAGCGGGTTGGTTGTTAGGTTTGCGCGGAGTCTCCCTGATGGCGGTTACCTTGATGGCGGCTCTGCCAACAGCCAACAACGCGTTTGTAATGGCCAGTCGGGCAAAAGTAGATCCAAAAATTACTCAAGAAACTATTCTCTTGACGACGATAATTTCTTTGCCCTTGGTGATATTGATTGTCTGGCTCTTCCAATTAGTTGGGGGAATAGAAGTTTAGTTACTTGCTATCTTTATTCGGTAATTTGTGCGGTAGAAGTTTGTCATTTGATGATTTTACTTGAGTAATTAGTTGGATAGAATCTGTCTCAGCTGACAATTTTATTTGAGGAGCAGAAGAGAGCGAAGGGTAAATTAGCGATAAGTCTAAAGAGATGAACTCTATCTGTGGAAGTTTTCCACAGATAGAGTTTCAAAGGGTTTTCCACAGGCATGATTTTCTAACTTTTACTGCTAACTCCCGTTTGAGATGCTGTTGAGCAGTGTTGATGACGACAAAGGAGGTGGCAGTGGCAGTAGGAGTGAGAAAATATCTGGCAAATATATGTATTTGGATTGGCCAGAAATGTTTAGTTAGTCGAAGGTGTTGGATTAGCCAAAGTTATTGGATTAGTCGCAGTTGGTATACCAAAAGTGCGGTAGCATTTGGATTTTTGCTGGTTTGCTCGTTGATGGTTCTCTTGAGCACTACACTGTGTTCAACACTAGTGGGTGCGGTTCCCCCTGCAAGTCCAATCTTCACAACTTCTACAATTTCTGCGGCGCAGCCGACTAGCCAATCTGGTGACACCTCTGCTCAATCCTTTAGTCAATCCGGTGGTCTTGGCCCGCAGTCCGGGCAACTAGCTGATACATCCTCTAACACTCAATCTGGTGGCTGGGTGGATAAGGAACAATTGTCACTGCCACTAGTGCAACAAACTCAAGAGAAAACAGCTGGCAACGGCTGGCAAAAAAGCGCACTCGTGGTTTTTGGAGCATCGATAGCGACTTTGGGAGCCATGGCTCTGATCTACCGCTGGGTTCGCTAGCCCTACAGCCCTACCAGTACACTAGTGCCTACTAGCAATCCATAACTAAATTGTATGTATGCTAGTTGATATGACATCTAAGGTTATGGGGAGGAGGTGAATCTAGTTCGAACCACCTGCTTAAAATAGGCAAAACTAGCTAAATGGCTCAGTGGGTCGTTAAAAATAGTAGTGAAATGCGGTACAAAAGAGGTGGTAGAAATGAGTTGGTGACCTAGCTAACGCCAGCTCGAACGGTTAGCAAAGCTGGTGCGTCATGTTTACACGGATTGGCACAATTACTACTAGACACCCGGTTGCAGTCGTCGTCGTGTGGATTACAGCGGTTGTAGTGGCCGGGATGGCAATACTTTCTGGATTTGGGCTAGGAGGACTATTCGAGCGGATGGGGTCGGACGGGTTCACCATTTCCGACTCCGAAAGCCAAATTGTCCAAGAACTAACCACAACAGACGCTGATGCTGGCGAAACTACGCTGATTGTAGTTACTGGAATAGACCTAACCGATACCAACGAATTTCAACAGATTCAAGCTCTGGCCAATCAAAACCGATCGCTATTTGAGTCGGAAAACGTGGACACAGTTATCGACGCCTTTAGCTCCAGTGTGTTGACTGCAGAAAATATCGGCCAGGAACTAACCGATAGCCTGGCCGAAGAAATGATAGCGCAAGCCGTTGAAGAGCAAGTAGCTGACCGTCAAGCAGAACTAACCGCCAGCGCCCAAACACCAGCAGACTTGGCCAACATTCAAGCTGAATTAGCCGAATACGCGGAAGAGGTCACGAATACCGAAACTGAGCGCGTAACAGAACTAATGCAAGCCTTAGCCATGGTGGCTCAAGATGGAAGCGGATACGCGATTTCAGTGACTCTCGCCAGTGACCTGGATGACGACACGGCAGATGTGGCTCAAACAGACTTAGAAATCGCGATTTCCCAATACCAGGATGCTCTCCGAACAGAAAACACAGACGCCAATGTATACGGGTATTCAGCAACCCTGTTGGAACAATCAATCATGGAACAGGTGCAACACGACCTAGTCATTGGTGAAAGTATCGGCCTGCCGGTGGCAGCCATTATCATGGTGATTGTTTTTGCGGGAATTATTGCCGCATTCTTGCCACTAATTGGCGCACTAGGGGCAATTATCCTCGGAATGGTGGTTCTTTGGTTGGCGACCCTCTGCACGAGTGTCGACACCTTCACTTTGAATGTTGCCTCAATCGTGGGAGTGGCTCTGTCAGTAGACTACGGTTTGCTAATCGTCAGTCGTTTCCGCGAAGAAGCCGGAATCAGCGCCAGCAAATTACATGTGTCTCTCACCAAGAGCGACGTCAAGCCCATAGTTGAACGCACAGTAGCAACTGCCGGACGAACCGTAGCCTTTTCAGCTATTACCATCGCTTTTGCTCTCACTGGCCTGATGTTTTTGGGCGTACATACCATGCGGGTCATTTCCCTGGCCACAGTTTGCGTCACCCTGTTATCTTTGGCAGCAGCGATTACTTTGGTGCCCGCACTCCTCACCCTAGTTGGACACAGACTCTTGCGGCCGTCCGTGCTAACTAAAATCCCTGGATTGCGCAAAATAATTGCGGCGGTCGGGGACTCGTCCAGCAGTAGTGGAGTATTTTCTAGAATCGCCAATTGGGTACAAAAACGCCCATGGCGAACCATAGTCGGATGCCTAATATTTTTAGTAGTAGCATCCTTGCCGCTCATACAATTTCAAGTCAGAAACAACTTCGTGGATTACATCGCAGCTGGCAGCGACTTGGACTTGGCTTACCAAACTATTCAACAGCAATACCCACAGTTAGCGACTTCCTCAATCACGGTCGTAGTCGATGCGCCAACAGAAGCAGGCAGTGTCAGCGAGATGGCCGAAGAAATTCAAGGAATGGATGGCGTTTTGAGCGTCACTACTTCTGCTTTGCCGACAAACGAGCAGCAAAGTCAACTCGACATTCAAATCGACACCGACGACGAAGTGAGTCAAGCTGTTACCAGCGTGGTTGAACAAATTCGAGACCTAGATATAGGCGTACGAACTTGGACAGGAGGGGCAGCCGCCTCACAAATAGATTTCTTGAACGCCCTACTAGAACACTTGCCGGAAGCCTTGACTTTCATGATTATTGCAGTCATGGTGCTGCTATTTTTGATGACTGGCTCAATTCTCGTGCCCATCAAAGCACTTTTGATCAACTCGCTGTCGTTGTGTGCTTCCATCGGGGTAACTAGTTTCTTGTTCCAACATGGAATCGGTGTTCCCCAAACTGCGGGACTAGAACTATTCATCGTGGCTTGCATGGTGGCCTTTGGATTCGGACTAGCCATGGATTACGAAGTATTTTTACTGGCTCGCGTCAAAGAATTTTGGGATGACGGCTGGAACAATGAGCAAGCCGTCACCAAAGGCATGCAACGCTCTGGGCGAGTAATTACTTCAGCGGCTGCCATCATCGTTGCCGTCTTCGTGGGATTCTCATTCGGTGACTTGATTCCCATCAAAGAAATCGGGGTAGCCCTGGCAATCATGGTCATCGCGGATGCAACTATTGTGCGCATGTTGCTAGTCCCAGCTACCATGACTGTATTAGGCCGGTGGAATTGGTGGGCACCTAAATGGCTGACCAAAATCCACCAGAAACTTGGACTACACGAATAATCGGGAGCTGTGCTCTGCAATTTTTCTACAAGGGTTGTACTCCGGCGAGCATGAGCCCGTACTGGTAGCCCTCTACCAAAGCCTCATACGAGGTTTCGATAATATTCGTACCCACCCCAACTGTAGTCCAATGCTGGTTTTCGTAAGTCATCTCTACCAGAGTGCGAATAGTGGCCTCGGTGCCGCCTTGTTCTTCGTCGAGAATACGCACTTTGAAGTTTGACAGATGAAAATTCGACACCATCGGGTAGGCATCTTGCAGTGCCGCTCGAAAAGCCGCGTCCAGAGCATTGACTGGACCCACTCCCTCGCCAGTATGCACATGCCGCTTGTTAATCCACAGTTTGACGGTGGCTTCACACTCGCTAAAAGCTGAGCCATCCTCGGTGTGCGCGGAACTGATCTCACAAGTTGATGCCTTCCAGGATTCCATCCGCCAATACCGAGGTTTTTTACCTAACTCGTCCAACAAAAGCAGTGCGAACGACGCATCGGCTGCGTCATAGGTGTAGCCCTGAGATTCTCTTTCTTTTACTTGGGTGACGATGCGTTTAGTGATCTCCGGATCCACGCCCAAGTCAATTTTCAGCTCAGCGGCCTTCAACTCAATGGAAGCTCGCCCCGACATTTCAGAGACCAGCATACGCATCGAATTGCCAACAACTTCCGGCTGTAGATGCTGATACAAATCCGGATCAACGCGAATTGCCGAAGCATGTAAACCAGCTTTGTGCGCAAAGGCCGATGCCCCAACGTAAGGCTCTCGCGGTGAAGGAGCCAAATTCACGATTTCTGCAATATTGTGAGAAATTGACGTAAGCTGGGTGAGAGCCTCCGAGGGAACAACGCGATAACCCATCTTCAACTGTAGGTCAGCAATACACGTAATCAAGTTAGCGTTACCAGTTCGCTCCCCGTAACCATTGACAGTGCCTTGAATGTGCACAGCGCCAGCAAGCACGGCTGCCAAAGTATTAGCCACAGCACAACCAGTGTCGTTGTGCGCATGCATGCCAATTTTGACGTCAACTAAACCCACTCGATCCAATTCAGAGCGCAACCTGCTAATTTTTTCGCTAATTTCATGGGGTAGTCCACCGCCATTAGTGTCACAGCAAATAACGGTGCTAGCACCAGCCTTTCCAGCCGTAATGGCCACTTGAATCCCGTAATCGGAATCAAAATCAATGCCATCAAAATAGTGCTCCAGATCTACCATTACCTCTGCCTGTTCGCGCAAGTAGCGAACGGTATCTTGTACCATGGCCAGATTTTCCGCAGGCGTGGTATGCAGGGCTTTTTCCACATGGCGAATATCGGATTTAGCCACAACGGTAATGACAGGAGCCCGAGAATCTAAAAGAGCTTGAATTTGCGGATCAGCACTAACGTTTATGCCAGCTTTGCGAGTTGACCCAAAAGCTACCAATTTGGCGTTAGTTAACTGGATTTTCCTGGCCGCTTGAAAAAACTCTGTATCCTTTGGAATCGCGCCAGGCCAACCGCCCTCAATGTAATCGACTCCTAGCTTATCTAAAATAGGTAACAGCTGGAGTTTATCGTACACAGAAAGCGAGATACCCTCTTGTTGGGCACCATCGCGCATAGTGGTATCGTAGGCCGCAACGTGTTCCATAACTCCCCAAATCTAGTAGAAGTAAAGTTTTCTTGCAGGAATATTTTTACGACAAGAATTTGACCGATTAACCACAAAAAGAATACGTAAAGCCTGCATTGCGTAATTATGTAGACTGGTGATTGCGTGCGTTTGCAATTCAGTGTGTTCGCGGTTGCCTGGATTTGTTACTACGTACACCCACGATTATGTGCATTGGTGGTCGTGGACGTTTACGGGTGACTACTTATCCAAAAAGTCGCGCAAAATTTGGGGAGCTGCCGCTTGCCAGCGTTCACGCCAATTCCCAATTTCGGGCACTCCTGTACCAGATAACTCATCGTGAGCCAAAACCGACCAAGTAGGTCGCGGAACTTTGCTGGCAAAGGCCGCTGCCGTTGTCGGCAACACGTTTTGTGGATCTGTGCCCAAAGAGGTGGAAATTTCTGTGGCAAACTCAAACCAGCTCGCATGCCCACTAGAAGTAGCGTGGTAAATACCAGAAGCCGCCTTAGCTTCCACCAATCCTAGGCAAAACTTAGCTGCGTCGACAGTCCAAGTCGGCTGTCCAACCTGGTCTGTCACAACTTGTACCTGGCGACGAGTAGTCAACAAATTTGCCATCGTTTTGGGAAAGCACTTCCCGCGTGCACCATAGAGCCAGGCTGTGCGCAAAATCAGATAATCGCTACAATTAGTGCGAATAGCCCACTCGCCTGCCGCTTTTGTCCGCCCATAGGCTCCTAGTGGAGTCAGAGAGTCATTGGCTCGATACGGCTGGGTGTTGTTGCCACTAAAAACGTAATCGGTCGAGAAATGCACCAGTCGGGCACCAATTTTGGCGCATTGAGCTGCCAAAAGTTGTGGACCAAGCGCATTGATTTTGAAGGCGTCAGCTTCTCTTACTTCGGCCTCATCTACATTGGTCCAAGCCGCGCAGTTGGCTACTACGTTGACTCCAGCAATCTGGTTGACGTCGCGTTGACTGGTGATATCCAGTTGCGTTCTATCGGCTGCAATAACTTCGCCACCACTAGCGCGGATTACAGTTGCTAAATCAGTTGCTAACATGCCATTCTTGCCCGTAACCAGCCAGCGCACCCATTCTCCTTCGCAGATATCCTTCTTGCGACAAAATAATTGGTTCCAGGATTCCAGGATAATCCAGATTGGCTAGCCGTCGTCAAAATGAAGGATGGGCTTTGTGTTCTGCTAGCTTTGAGTCGGTGACAAGAGGAGTGAAGAAAATGCAATTCAATCCCCTAGAAATTGAAGGCGCTTGGCAGGTGGTGCCCAAAACTTTTGACGACGAACGCGGTTCTTTCCGAGAAATATTCAAATCCTCTGCGTTCGAACAACATGTTGGACACCCATTTGACTTAGTGCAAGCTAATGTTTCAATTTCGAACGCCGGAGTGATTCGAGGAATTCATTTTGCACAAATTCCTCCCTCACAAACTAAATATGTCATGTGTCTGCGTGGTGAAATCATCGACTACGTGGTCGATTTACGGCTGGGATCACCCACTTTTGGCAAATGGCAGGGCATACATTTACATGCGGATCAGCCAGGCGCGGTTTACCTGTCTGAGGGACTTGGGCATGCTTTTATTGCTTTGCAAAATAATTCCACGGTCACATATTTGTGTTCCGCAGGCTACGACCCTAAACGCGAATATGGTATTTTTCCAACTGATCCAGAAATTGGCATCGATTGGCCCAAAGCGGACACCAACGGCAATCCTTTATCAATGGTTTTGTCGGAAAAAGACTTGACTGCACCCTCTTTGCCAGAGGTCATCGATCAAGGATTGTTGTCCACTTATATGGATGCGTTGGCATTTCGAGATTCGCTAAAACGTTGATTATGCTGATTAATCCGGCTGGTATGAGCGGAACGCTAATCCAAATCTAATCGGAACACTAAACCAATTTGAAAGTACTAACCCGGTCGTTAGATTGCTATTCAATTTCGATGAATAGAATTGGTGGGAACTTGTTTACGCTAGTTTTTTGGGATAGACAGGTATCGCTTTAGATGCGACTTTGCGCCACGTGACTACTTTCCAGCGAGCATCCCCAGAGATTGGCTGCCACTCTAAGTTTTGGGGTAGAGCAGGGGAGGGAATCCACAACTGCGGATCAATTCTAGGTGCTTTGACAGTGCTGCTTGTTGTCTGTAAATCAATATAGGTGACCACCAGTTCCTGGGCGAATTCCATGGCTTGGTGGTAGATTTGGCCACCGCCAATAATCCAAATTCGTTGAGCAGTCTCCAAAGATACTAAATCTACAGATGGATTAGTATTAGTGGAACTATTGGGACTATTGGAATCAGTAGAACCAGATGCTTGATTCCAATCCCCGGCACCACCGTTGCCACTACCAGCATTTTTTCCAGGAATTAGCCAATTATCTGAAATAGCCTGGTTGGCTAACTGAATTGCACCAGGCAAAGAATCGGCTACTCGAACTGTGCTATTCGCTCTAACTGCGCTACCCGCACGAATCGCATTTGCTTGCATCGTGCTACTTCTTAGAACTGCATTCACTTGAGTCGCGTTACCCGTTCGAACTGCATCTATCTGAGCTGTACTACTAGAATCAGACACCGCTGAACCACTGTTTCCAAAATCGTATTTGCCTCTTACGAATGCATCCTCTAACTGATTCCTAAAATCTTCCTGCCTCGACACCACGATATTTAATCGCCCCGGCAAGGCTTTAGGCAAAGCCTGCCAAGATTTTCTGCCCATGATTACCGGACAACCCCAAGTTGCAGCCTGAAAATGCTTGAAATCTGCGGGCACATGCCAAAGCATTTGCTTCCCATCGCCAATCACACCATTGCGATCTTCAGCCCAAATTGAAGCAATCGGAACTAAATTCATACGGCTACATCCGCTTTGATGGGAGGATGATGCTGGTAGCCAACTATCTCAAAATCATCAAAACTATAGTCGAATAGTGAATCTACTTTTTTCAACCGCAATCGGGGAAAAGGATAGGCTGCTCGCGACAACTGTAACTTCACCTGGTCAAGATGGTTGGAATAAATATGGCAGTCCCCGCCAGACCAAATAAAATCTCCCACCTGCAAACCAGTTTGCGCCGCCAACATGTGCGTCAACAAAGAATAACTAGTGATATTAAAAGGCACGCCCAAAAATAAGTCAGCACTGCGCTGATAGAGTTGTAGCGACAATTTCCCGTCAGCTACATAAACCTGGAAAAAAGCATGACACGGCTCCAACGCCATTTTGGATAAGTCACCCACGTTCCAGGCTGACACCAACATCCGCCTGGAAGTCGGGTCAGTTTTCAGCATGTCCAACAAGTTTTGAATTTGATCGATTTTCTCTCCATTAGCGCCCTCCCACTGGCGCCACTGCACGCCGTAAACCGGCCCCAACTCTCCCTTTGGATCAGCCCACTCGTCCCAAATGTGAATCCGGTTCTCCTGCAGCCACTGCACGTTGGAGCTACCACTCAAAAACCACAACAATTCCCCAATTACACCCCGCAAATAGACGCGTTTAGTGGTGATTACGGGCAATCCCAACGACAAGTCGTAGCGCAGCTGGCGGCCAAACACAGACAGCGTCCCCGTACCCGTTCGATCAGATTTTGTGGTTCCATTAGCCAACACGTCAGCTAACAAATCCTCGTACTGTCGGTCGATTCGGGTTTGGCCGCTAACTGCACTCATTTTCACTTGCTTTCGCCATCAATTGTCAAAGTAAAAGTTGAGCCACTTTCTAGCGTGTGCCCTACAGTACACAGCTTGTTAATCGCGCGACGTGTCCTAGCAATCAGCTTATCGCGCTCAACAGCATCCAACTCTGCGTTTATTTCCGGGCGCAGATCAACGGCAAAAGCCTCAAACCTATCCTCATCTGGTAGATAAGAGCCAGTCACCGTTCCTGTCATCTGGAAATCGTCACCCAACACGGCTGCCAAACGCGAGTCAGAAACCAAAGCGCTACAACCCAGCAAAGCCATTTCTAGCAGTTCAATGGGCGTCCATTCCCCCTCGCCCTTGCCGATCCGCACCGTAGCACCGCGACCATTGCGAGCCACAAAACTGCGTTCTCCAACGCGCTTTACCCCCATTTCGGGGGCCGACATTGGGTCCGTAAGATTGACTTTGGGTTCGCTCACTTTTACTCCTCAATCAAAGACAATATCTCCAGATTGTTTGCCGACCGAAAGCCGCATTATTGTTGTGCGGCAAACCAATCGGTTGAAGCTTCTTTGTCCGCGTCGATGATTTTATCAATGTGCTCTAGCAATTTAGCTTCCATTGTCTTTCCAACCAGTGGAATCGACACCGTCAGATCGCCCGAGAACTTGCGCACCGTCGTGTTCTCAGCAGTTTGGGTCAATACGGAATTGCCCGTCACCTTCACTGGGGCGCCCTTGGGGGTCACTTCAAAAGTGCCGGCTGCCTGAGGTTCTGCTTCACCGGCATCCTCATTCTTTTGCCAGCTCTCCTGGAAGCTGATAGTGATAGTGTCAGGCACAAACTTTTTGGCTGCTGCCGGGATTTTTTCGGCGATTCTCTCCGAGTCAAGTTGCACAGTCACATTCTGTTGAATCTGCGTGTCATCAGCTTGAATATCCACTTCAGTGGAGTCAAACCTGGCCTGTTCGCTGCGCAAACGCACAAATTCAGGGTCCCCGAGCATCTGCCAAACAGCTTGTAAGTCACCGGGATACTCGTACTCTTTTTCAAACTTCACTGCATCATCCTTGAGTGTAGAACGTCTCTGAAACATAAACTGTGGGACAGGACATAATCATTGCTAGCTCGGTTTGACCAGTAGAAAAACTAAGCTAGACACTTAAATTAAACATTCTACGAGTCAGTTATAACAACTTAAGTAGGCTAGAAAAAGTTTTGTGATTATCACGTTGTTACATTGCTAGAAATGGTGGTAGCAATAACTAGATTTTAGCGGCCCGATTGGCTTTTATGGCGGCCAAGGTGAGCAGCAAAAATACCAGTCCCAGGCCAACTACACTCACTACCACCACGTAGTGGGTATTGTTCAAGAAAAAACTGCCATAAATTGCCAGGGCTTGGATGAGACAAATGACGCCAGCTACAGCTAGATATGGCCAAGCGGCGCAGTGACCATTGGTCCAAGCCTGATCATTTGTCCGCAGTGCTGCTCCCGGCAAAGACAGGGCAGAGCGAAAAGGAATCAGTCTGTCCTTAGCGCGTTTGGCAAAAACAGCTAGAACACCGGTGAGCAAACAAAAAAACATCAAAACCGCGTAAACCACTAGAGCTCCTTGATGACCAGACGTCTCTCCTAATTTTGGCAAAATTTTTGGCAAACCAAGCTAGTTTGCATTTAACTGCAAGCCCAGCTCCGCGGCCAGGTCGACGATCTCTGTCAGCCAAGCTGCAGCCTGCGCATCCGAGGGCATGCGCCAGTCTCCCCGCGGAGACAAAGCCCCTCCAGCCATCATTTTGGGACCATTGGGAATGGCCGAACGCTTGAATTGATTCCCAAAAAAACGGGCAAAAAGCACGTGCATCCACGAGAGGATTTGCGACAAGTCAAAAGCGTCTCGCTCGGATTCGCGAATGCCTTGAGGCCAGCATCCCTGACTGGCGTCCTGCCACGCGTGCTGCGCCAAAAACGCGATTCTTCGCGGAGACATCCCGTGATTTAGCACGTAAAATAACGTGAAATCGTGCAAAGCATACGGTCCAATGGCGGATTGAGTGGATTGCGGTTTATCTGCTGCCTCTGGGGGAACTAGCTCTGGTGAAATTTCGGCAGTCACAATATTTTCCAACACGGGCACAACCTGGTCGCCAAATACTCCAACAGCAGCCACCCAGCGAATAATATGTTGCATCATCGTTTTGGGCAGCCCCACATTCACCCCGTAGTGACTCATCTGGTCGCCGACCCCATAGGTGCACCAACCTAAAGCCAACTCGGATAAATCCCCGGTGCCCACGACAATAGCGTGATGCTGGTTGGCTAACCGGAACAAGTAGTCCGTGCGCAACCCGGCTTGGACATTCTCATAAGTTATGTCATAGTGGGCCGCGCCTTGGGAAGCGGGATGCCCCATTGTTTGCAGCATTTGTTGAGCTGCTGGGCGGATATCCAATTCCGCAAAAGATACTCCCAAAACTTCACACAATTCTTGCGCATCCGTGCGCGAACGCGCGGTAGTGCCAAAGCCGGGCATCGTGTACGCCAAAATATTTTTCCGCTCTAACCCCAAAACGTCCAGGGTTCTAGCCGCTACTAGCAGGGCGTGGGTGGAATCCAACCCGCCTGACACTCCAATCACCAGTTTTTGAGTGCCAGAAGAACTCATGCGTCTTTGCAAAGCACTCACCTGAATGTGGAAAGACTCCCAACAATCCACATCCAATTGCCGGGAATCGTCTGGCACAAAGGGAAAACGCGAAATTGGACGCAACAATCCTAAATCTAGCTCAAAAATTGACGCAGAGGATTTTGATTTGCTTGCGTTGTCCTGAGAATTTGAGTCCTCTAACCGGAATTCGACTGTAGCTAGCTGGAAATCATTTACTCTCAGGCTAGTTGCATTATCGGCAAAAGAATTTTGCTGCAACCTGGCTCGATGCAGGCTCTGTACGTCCACGTCGGCTATGCTGAGCTGGCTTTCACCGCTGAATCGCGCTGATTTAGATAACGCTTGTCCAGCCTCATAAATCAAAGATTGCCCATCCCAGGATAAATCAGTCGAAGACTCACCCAAACCGGCAGCCGTATACACGTAGGCCACCTGGTTTCTAGTCGACAAAGACTTCACAGTCTCCTCGCGCTGTTTAGAGCGTCCCACTGTCGCCGGTGAGGCAGACAGATTCGCAATCACCGTTGCTCCGCGCAAAGCTTGCAACATACTGGGAGCTATTGGCACCCACATGTCCTCGCAAATCTCGGCAGCAATGTTTAAGTGTGGCACATCGACTGCTCGCAATTGAACTAGGCCAAAAGGGATCGCTTGAGCTGTCCGGTTATTCTCCATTTGCGAAGATTCGTGGCTACAGATAGAGGAAATCGCCTCAAATGACGGGTTACTACTTGAGTTTGCTTTCTGATTGGCCGCCAGGGTCAGGCCACGCCGCGAATCCCAGTGTACCCACTGCAAATCAGTCAAACTAATGGTTGAAAAATAGCGTTTATCGTAGAACTCACGATAATTGGGTAAATGATATTTGGGGGTAATAGCCAAAATCTGCCCCCGGTGAATAAAAACCGCACAGTTGAACAATCGATTCTCGAGCGCTAGGGGAGCGCCAACCACCAATAGTGAAAACAAATCGCGCGATTGCGTGCGCAAAAACTCTAACGCTAAAATCGTGGCTTCTCGCAAACGATCCTGTAAAAATAGGTCGTCGTTGGAATAACCTGTCAAAGACAATTCAGGGGTTACTGCCACGGCTACTTTTTGTGCAGAACACTGCTGCCACAACTGCACAATTTTTTCGGCATTTTGCAGTGGATTGGCTAAACTCACTGGAAAAGTTAAAGCCGCTACGCGCGCAAATCCTTGGTCGTACAGGCTAAAAAATGACACCCGAGCCTCCTTCATCTTTTCGAAACTGATTCGAAAAGTGCTCTACCAGGTTAGAGCAAAGACCGGCAAAATGGACAAATAGGCAAGAAAATAGACAAGAAAGTGGGCGAGGAAGTTAGACTTCCCCGCCCACGAAGTTATGTGCTAGAGCTACTAATCTGCAAATGTCACAGCTTGCTGGGCAATTGAGAGCTCCTCGTTGGTTGGCACCACTAGCACGACGACAGTGGAGTCAGTCGCAGAAATGATGCGTGGCTCGTCGGAGCGAATCTCGTTTTTCTCCAAATCCAATTTCACGCCAAAAGGAGCTAGACGCTCACAAATTTCGGCTCGCAGATAGTTGTCGTTCTCGCCAACTCCGGCAGTAAACGCAATCGTGTCTACTCCGCCCATTTCAAAAGCGTAAGCGCCAATGTAGCGAATAATGCGATGCAAATACACGTCCAAAGCTGCTCGAGCTCGCTCTTTTTCCGGGCCATCTGGGCCTTCTGCCATTTCTCGCACTGCCCGCATGTCGTTATTGCCTGCCAAACCCAGTAAGCCAGAGCGGCGATTCAATAACTCATCCACCTCGGTTGCATTCATGCCCGCTGAACGTTCCAAATGCACCACTACCGCCGGGTCAATATCTCCCGAACGAGTTCCCATCACCAGGCCCTCAAGCGGAGTCAACCCCATCGACGTGTCAATAGCCTTCCCGTTGACAATTGCCGATGCTGAAGCCCCATTGCCTAAATGCAACACCACCTGACGCAATTCCAAGCGATCCAACATGGAGATAACTTGCTGTGACACGTACTGGTGAGATGTTCCGTGAGCACCATAGCGGCGAATCGCATACTTTTCCGCAATTTCCTGGTCAATCGCATAGGTGGCGGCTTCATCTGGCAGAGTCTGGAAAAAAGCGGTATCAAACACCGCTACGTGAGGAATCTCGGGCAACAACTTACGTGCCACGTGAATCCCCTTCAGCGCTGCCGGATTGTGCAAAGGAGCTAAAGCCCCTAACTCGTCAATCAACTCCAACACGCGATCATCCACCAAAGCCGGGCCGTCAAAGTGTTTGCCTCCCTGCACAATGCGGTGCCCCACTGCTACCACATTGGATGCTTGAATATCTGGCCCCGCCTGATCAAATAAATTTAAAATGGCCTGCAGACCCTCAGAATGATCCGCTACCGTCAGATTCGACTCAGTTTTACCCTGGGCAGTCTTATGAGCAATATAGCTAGTGTCCTCGCCAATGCGTTCGCACAAACCCGAAGCCAAAACTTCTTCAGAAGCCGGATCGACTAGCTGATACTTGATCGATGAAGAACCTGAATTCAAAACCAGAACAGTTTTCATGTAATTTTTCCTAACTGGCCATCTTGGCCAACAAAATAGTCACTCTAAACAATCAATTGACTCGAACTAAAAGCAATTTTTGGTCTACGACTGAGCCTGTACAGCCGTAATTGCCACCGTATTGACAATATCCTCCACCGTTGCACCACGAGACAGATCGTTTACCGGTCGCGCCAAACCCTGCAGAATTGGCCCTACCGCTACCGCACCACTGGTGCGCTGAATCGCTTTGTAACCAATATTTCCCGCACTCAAATCGGGCATCACCAGTACGTTAGCTTGCCCAGCTACTGGAGAATTCGGAGCCTTCACTGTGGCCACTGATTCAGCTACCGCCGCATCAAATTGTAGCGGTCCATCAATTAACAAATCAGGCGCTTTCTCCCGAGCTAGAGCCGTTGCCTGTTCTACCTTTTCCGCAGCCGGCCCCTTCCCAGAACCCAAAGTAGAATAAGACAACAAGGCCACTTTCGGGTCTAAGCCAAACTGGGCTGCCGTCAGAGCCGACGACACCGCAATGTCGGCCAGTGCTGCTGCGTCGGGATCAATGTTGACCGCACAGTCACCAACCACCATGACCTGATCAGCTAGTAACAGCAAGAACGAGGACGACACCAAAGTTGCTCCCGGAGCCGTCTTAATTACCTGCAAAGCTGGACGCAAAGTATCCGCCGTAGTGTGAATCGCGCCCGAAACAAACCCATCGGCATCCCCAGTGAACACCATCAAAGTCGCAAAATAGGTGACATCTTGAATCTGTCCGCGAGCTTTCTCAATCGTCATCCCCTTGTGAGCGCGCACCCGAGCCAACTCCTGGGCGTATTTTTCCGCCAAAACCGGATCGCTGGTTGATACCACTTTGGCGCGCGACAAATCGATACCCAATTTACTTGCCCGCTGATCTACTTGGGATTGCTCACCTAGCAAGATAATGTCAGCCACTTCTGCCGCCAACAACTGGGCGGCAGCCAACAAAATCCGATCATCCGTGGATTCAGGCAACACGATCCGCTGGCGATTCGCCCGCGCCTGAGCCAACAAATTCGAACGAAACATCAACGGTGTCACTGCCGCAGAGTGAACCTTTGCAAAAGCCTGTACATCCGTGGCTTGAACCGGCGTGCGCACTACATGTACATCGGCCAACTCCGGCAAACGTAAATTTAGCGCTCCCGTGATCACAATTCCCGCCAAAGTGGCGTGAGCTTTTTGGGCTCGCCTGGTCAAAGAAGCAATTTCGCCAGCTAAAAGTTCGTCACTGAACCCAGCCGCATCGATGACAGCCACCACTCCAGCACCAGTGTTGGCCGCTACTTGTAGATTCCACTCCCACGAATCAAAACTGTGAATCGCAGTAAAGTTGATGCCCTCAATCAAAACCGCATCTTCGCTGGCTGAGAGGAGTTCGGGAACAATTTTTTTCAAGGCTTCATCTGGGTTTGCAATTACTTCGGCAATTTCACAGCTTCCCAAAGCAGTGGTATTTTTTATCGTTTTGGCCTGACTAGTAGCCAGTTGACGAATGTCGTATAAAGCGTCCGTGGTAGCGGGCGATGCAGAACTCGAAGCGACGAGTAAACGCACAGAGGTCATCCCTGGGACCTTTCCTAATCTGTTGTTGTGCCGATTTTGTCGGCTTTGTTTTTACAAACAGCTCAATGGTAACCAGTCCGGAAAATGAAAGTTTTGTTTTTTCATCAATTGGCAAGGTCTATCAGGTACAAAAGTCACGAAATCGGCAGTTTTAGCAAGTTAGTGGAGCAAAGTGGGTCAGAAAATCTCACATAAATGGATTTGTCTCAGGGAGCGAGTAAGTCGAGTAAACAATGTGTGGCTAAGATAGCGGTGAGAGTGTTTTATATTTTGGTTGACAGTTTTGTTGAACATGTGAGGAGTGCCGTGGCTAATCCGGATCCGGTGTTGGTGGTGGATTTTGGGGCGCAGTACGCCCAGTTGATTGCGCGTCGGGTGCGTGAGGCAGGGGTTTATTCTGAGATTGTGCCGCACACGGATTCGGTGGAGCAGATTTTGGCTAGGCGGCCGGCGGCGGTGATTTTGTCTGGTGGCCCGGCGTCGGTGTGGGCTGAGGGTGCCCCGGGTTTGGATGTGTCCGGTTTGCGGGGGCGAGTGCCGGTGTTGGGGATTTGTTATGGGTTCCAGGTGATTGCCCAGTCTTTGGGTGGGGTAGTGGAGCAAAGTGGTACGCGTGAATATGGGCGCACCCAGGTGGAGGTCAACCCAGAGTCGGTGTTATTTGCGGGGCAACCTGTCCAGCAGAGTGCGTGGATGAGTCATGCTGATCGCTGTGAGGTGGCGCCAGCGGGGTTTGTGGTGACGGCTGCTTCAGCTGAGGCTCCGATTGCTGCGTTTGAGGATGTGACTTCGTCGGTGTTTGGAGTGCAGTGGCATCCTGAGGTGTTGCATAGCGAATACGGGCAAAGCGTGTTGGAAAATTTTTTGTATCGGGGGGCGGGTTTGCGGCCCACTTGGAATGCGGGTTCGATTATTGACCGCTTGGTGGAGCAGATTCGCGCTCAGGTGGGCGACGCGCAGGTGATTTGTGCTTTGTCGGGGGGTGTGGATTCGTCGGTGGCGGCGGCTTTGGTGCATCGGGCGGTGGGCGACCAGTTGACTTGTTTTTTTGTGGATCACGGGTTGTTGCGCCAAGGTGAGCGCGAGCAGGTTGAACGCGATTATGCCGGGCAAATGGGCATCAAAGTGGTGACGGTGGACGAGTCAGCTAGGTTTTTGACTGCTTTGGAGGGGGTGAGTGAGCCAGAGGCTAAACGTAAAATTATTGGCCGCGAGTTCATTCGCTCTTTTGAGCAGGCGGCCAGGAATTTGACTGAGCAGGCTGCTGCTGCTGGCACTGCGATTGAGTTTTTGGTGCAGGGCACGTTGTATCCCGATGTGGTTGAATCCGGTGGGGGCGCGGGGGCGTCTAACATTAAGAGCCACCACAATGTGGGGGGTTTGCCGGATGACTTGCAGTTTGAGTTGGTGGAGCCGCTGCGGACTTTGTTTAAGGACGAGGTGCGTGCCATTGGTCGGGAGTTGGGTGTACCGGAGGTGATTGTGGCGCGCCAGCCTTTCCCGGGTCCGGGGTTGGCGATTCGAATTATTGGTTGTGTGAATGAGGAGCGGTTGCGGATTTTACGGGCAGCGGATGCGATTGCGCGCCAGGAGCTGACGGAAGCTGATTTGGATGCTGAAGTCTGGCAGTGTCCGGTGGTTTTGTTGGCTGACGTGCGTTCTGTGGGAGTGCAGGGGGATCACCGTACTTATGGGCATCCGATTGTGTTGCGTCCAGTGTCATCCGAGGATGCGATGACGGCTGATTGGTCTAGATTGCCTTACGACGTGTTGGCGCGTATTTCGAATCGGATCACGAATGAAGTGCCGGAAGTAAATCGCGTGGTTTTGGACGTGACCTCAAAACCACCGGGCACGATTGAGTGGGAATAAAAACAGGGCGTTAATGTATTAGTATTTGGAGCGTTCTGGGGTTTACCCGGGCGCTCTAGTTTACGCATTTAGCTGAGGTGATACGCAAACCACCGGGAACTGCGGATTGGCCGAATCAGTTGTCCTGTCTGAAAATTGGTTTCTGAAGTGCGTTTTTGGCGTCGCGCACTCGACATCACCGCAGGTTGTGTAGTCAACTAATGCGTATACGCCTTGTTAATGCACCATCCGCTGAAGGAACGCTCTAAAAAGAAAACCGCTGGTTGCCATGCGGCTTCCAGCGGATGATACTCGGTTTCTGAACCAGGCTGG
>CBCPNB010000028.1:0-14576 GCA_965120455.1 uncultured Actinomycetaceae bacterium
TTCCTTAGCCGACAGCTAAAGCCTACATTCACAATCAGTGATACAATTTGCAGCCTACTTTTGTGATATAAAAATTCAAATATTCCCTATATCCACACGCTCTCGATTACTCATATATAAAGCTTTGATATACCACCAATCTTTTCGTATAACTTTCTCACACCCTATAAACCTTAAATCATCCAAACAGGAATTGCCTGGACATCACGACTTATAAAGTATGATTCTGGAGTTTGACAGATAACATGTCCAAAACCTGTCTTATAGCCTTTTACTGCTTCGAGACATTTGAAATTCTCTATCATATCTGTTTTGACAGTAGCTGCCGTTTTTATTTCTACGGGATGAAGCACGTGTCCTTCTTGGATAACCAAATCTATTTCACGTTTTTTACTATCCCGATAGAACCAAACATCACGTAGGTTTGCCCCTGCATTCATATAACTTTTGAGCACTTCGGAAACAACAAAAGTTTCAAATATGTGCCCAGCTGCCGCCCCATGGCACAACTGCTCGGGTGTATTCCAACGAGTCAAATGACAAACAAGACCCGTATCCATAAAATAAATTTTCGGGGTCTTAGTTACACTCTTGCTAGTGTTAGTCCAAAAAGGATATAAAAATCGAACAATACCGCTAGCCTGAAGAATTGACACCCAAGATTGAACAGTCTTATAATCAACGTCAATATCTTTAGCTATAGATGAAGCATTGAATAACTCACCTGTTCTAGCAGCGCATACTACCAGGAAATTATAGAACTTTCGTTCATTCTTTAGATTGACCAAGTCACGAACATCGCGCTCTAAATATGCTTGCACATAACTAGACCAAAAACGATCCCAGGGAATATCAGTGGCATAAAGTTCTGGCATCGAACCGCGCTGAATATGCTCCCATAATTCACGGTAACTCATCTGTCTAACTAAATTATTATCAGTGATATTTTGGGGAATATAATATCTTCTTACATCAGTCAAATTATTTTGAAGATCATTGAGCTCTCTTAGCGATAAACCTGACATCTCTAGGATGCCAATTCTGCCCGCTAGCGATTCACTGATGCCTTTCATTAGCTCATATGTTTGCGAACCAGTGAGAACAATTTGTCCATATTCACGAGACTGGTCGACTACGAATTTAGCTGATTGAAATAGTTCTGGTACGCGTTGTACTTCATCTATAATGAGTGGCAAGTTATTCATTTGAAAGAATAGAATCGGATCTTCCACAGTCAACGCAACCTGGGTTGGATCCTCCATCGTAATATAGTTGAAGTTATCTTTGAGATGCTCTTTGAGCATTGTCGTTTTTCCGACCTGTCGGGCACCAGTTACCAACACAACTTTGAATTGGCCAAGCATCCCTTCAATTGTTCGCTCCATTTCGCGGCGAATGTACATCGAGGATCCTCCTGGCGGTATCAACAGCCCACTTCTGCTAGCAATTATCCTAAATAATGATGACATAGTCAAAATTAGGAGTTATGATACTAATTCTATACATAGATGTGCAAATACCCTGGTATGACTAGGATTGCACCCAGTTTGGCTGGTTCTGTTAGTAGTTGGCGGTGTTGGATGGGTTAGTGGGCGCGATATACCTCGGGGTGTGAGCAGTGATGGGCTCCGACAAAAGCGGTTAGCACAGAAATTAGAAACCTGATGGGCTGTCAGGCGTGTCCTGAAAATAATTATCCCCTATGCGCAACACCGTTCTTTGAATACCCGCACTCAAACTATTGCAAAGAGTCTCAAACCGATTCAGAATATCCACAGCCTGCTCTTGCTCTTCTAGAGGTGGAAGTGGGATGGGATACTTAATTACAGCCACATTGTTTCCACGCGGCATCTTTGCGCCTTTAGAGTTTTCCACACCATAAGCAAAAAACTTATCCGAAGATAAAACATGATAAAGAAACCTAGGCATTAGCTTTCCAGACTTATTATTTTACCTTGACTGTTTCGAAGTAAGTTCTCCACCCCTACCTTTTCCACAATACAGCTCAAACTCATTGCAACCCATTTATCTATACAAATCAGCCAGCGGGATGAGTCGCGTTATATCACTCAATACTATCCACACCACCAGTACTAGCTTCATCCGCTTCCGCCTCAAAGCCTGAACGCGAAAAAGCCGTACGCATAACAGTCAAGTCTCGTTGCTATGACTTGGCTAATTTTTTCGTCAATCATTTTCCAGGCCACCGGTGTTTTCCTGAATTTAACTTCATAAAAATATGTAGCCCTTGGGGTCATGGGTCACCACATCGAACTCGCCGTTGGTCTGCGCTTGGGGATCGTTATACCAGTAGCGGCCAATCGCATCAAAAGATGGCTCAATTACGCCTATCCGGTTTTGACGCACCAGATACTGTCGACAAATCTCTTCAAATACGTGCGGCACGTGATGTTCCTCGAACTCTCGTGCCACAAACCGGTCAAAGAGCACTTCCGGATCGAGCAATTGGCGCTGCGAAAGATAGCGAAACACATACCGGTAAATGTTCTCTCGTACCGTGCCTGTTGGCTGAATCAAACGATTGTAATAGGGAATCCCGCCAAATACGCTATATAAGCGAACTTTGTCCTCATCCGAAAAATCCGGGTAAAACTTTGCCGCATCGTAGTAATCCATCGTCCCAAGCTCCATGAACAAATCAATGCGCCCATAAAGCGGATTGGAAGACTCAAGCATCGACTTCGTGATCTCCACGTACGAACCACACAAAACCAGCTTGAGTTGCTATGTATTTATCCGCTGCAATCCTGTCGTTGTCACGCATCACTCGTTTGATGAGCTCGCTTTCTCCCACCCGCCGCCGACCATAAATCAGGATGTTACTTTGCTTTGGCCTGGCTAGTTCTTTCGCGAGTCACGCCAGCTCCTGTTCTCTTCCCACAAAAACCATTTAGTCGGTTCCTTCCGAGTCGGCTATAACCGGGTAGACATAGCGTGCTCGTGACTGGTGAGACAGTGGTTTGTTTCTAAAAACCCGCGATTTCTCCGTGTTTACTCCATTAAGTCGCTAAACACCTAATTGGCACAATATAAACGCCTTCTGGGGTTTGGCGAGCAAATCTTGAAATTCCAGTTATTACCGCCAAAAATTCTGGTTCACGTGTGCGAGCATGTTGAGCAAGCGGATTTTCGCAGAGTTTTTTTCGCAAGCGCAACAAATTCTCTACCGCACTGGACACTTTGTCCTCACTAACCTTGAACTCGAAAGCAGCCCAGCGTCCATCTGCGAGCTCGACAATCGCATCCACCTCTAGCCCAGAGTCATCTCGGTAGTAACGCACCGGCTCAAATCCAATCTCTGGCAGCGCCCGCGCATACACCAAGAGATCGCGCAAACACAGTGACTCAAAAAGCAACCCAAAAGTCTGCCAATCATGGAAAAACGCCCCAGGCCCCATCCCCAACTGGGCTGCAGCAAGAGAAGGATCAGCCAAATAGCGCTTAGGTTTGATCGCCAAACGCTTGCGCGAGCGCGCTGGCGGCACCCAACCAGGCACCTCCTCAACCAGATAGGACGCTTTCAAAAACGAAAGATAAGCCGCCACTGTCTCCTGAGTGACCACAGAATCTCCATCTGCTTCCCCATACATGTCGCGAATAATGGTTCGATACGTGGTTGCCTGACCAAGGTTACGTGCGAGCGATGCCACCAATCTGGCTGCCACATCACCATCTTTTCCAGCCCTGGGGGCGCTCTCACTAAAAAAGAGATGCAAGTATTCACGGGCAAGCACTTGGGCTGAGGAAACATCCATGCCTACGACCTCTGGCCAACCCCCACGACAACAAAGCTCAACCAGTTTCTGCGTGTCGTCCGGCGCTCGACTTGGCTCAAACTCCCCAGCAAACAACCCTGCCAAGGAGACACTTCCCGTCGAGTCTCCACTCTCCGCAAGTGTCATCGGATGCATGCGCACCCGCCCAATACGTCCTGTCCCGCTGTGACTAGGCAGCTCATCTCCATCTCCACGCCGCAAAAGCGGCTGAGAAGAACCCGTAAGAATCCAACCATCACGCAAACCACGCTCGCGATCCACACTACGCCGGACAGCATCCCAAATGCGTGGAACCAGCTGCCACTCGTCAATAACGTGCGGGCGCTCACCTAGAGTCATGAGAAAAGGATCAGCCCGAGCCAACTCAAGATCGTCATCCACGTAACTCACGCTTGCCCCATGTGTGAGTGCAGTCCACGTCTTGCCACACCACTTAGTACCGGAAATCTCAACTGCCCCAAAAATCTCCAAATACCTTTTCACTTGCTCATCCACAATCCGAGGAAAGTAACCCGCAGGTGATATATCAGTTCGTATTATGTCTGTGCGTGAAATATCTGCTTGTGACACGTCAGATCGAGTTGTGTCAGTTCGCGTTACATCGGTTTGTGGCGGGCCAGTTTGTGCCACGCGGGATCTTATTGTGTTAGCTTCTACTTTGTCAGTTTGTGGTACGTCAGAGCCTACCGTTTCCGTCATCCTACCCCCTCACGCTAATGGGAGCATAACAGGAAATCGATATTTTCCGATAGTTTCATTCGTGTTTTTCCGAACTTCTGATTCGTGCTTTTCCAAAGTTGCTCTCATGTTTGTCCGAAGCTGATGTTTACCCTGGGACGTGAGAAACTGAAGTGAAATCGAAAAGCCGCGAAACACTTGCTTGAAATAGAGCAGCTTGTGACGGAATACAACGAGAAAACCAGGCAAGCACTCCTTAGGTTCCCGTATCTGAAGCTAGTTCACCGCTACCGAACACGGGTGTCGCTGCAAGGAAAGCATTTGCGTGACTCCAACTAGCTGCCTGCGTCCGGAGAGAATTGAGAGAACTCGGTTACTCCAGGGACAAGCGCAACTCAACGCTGCCATTCCCCAGAATTTCTTTGAGTTCGGCGGCGCTAACTCCCTCTATTTTGCCTAAGCGCGTCAAACTCCAGCTGTTGGTGTCGTAGTAGACAGTGATTTGGTTTCCCTGGTAGAGGATTACGTCCCCCGCTTCAGTGGTAATTCGTTCATCGTTGGTTGGCAGGCTTTGGGGAAGCGTCCCAACTTTCTCAAAGTTACCGTAGTCGCTGGCAGCAACCGTCACATCGCCATGCGCCAGTAGATCCAGCAAAGCCTGCGCGGAACTGTTTCCCGACGAAGTAACAGCCAGCCTAGCATCGTTGACATAGATGTAAAACATAGGATCCTCCTCGCTAATAACACCATACGTGTCGATATTAGTGTCAACATTGGTCCCGGAAGCTACAGCTGTATTGTCTTGAATCCGTTCCGTGTCAGTATCAGCTAGTTCACCGATCTGTGAAACAAACTGGCTCCCAGAGTCATCTTCTCGAACGGTAGACAACTTAGACGACTGAGATTCTCCAGAAGTAGAAGTACAGCCTAACAGCAGCAAACACAACCCGACCGACATGGCTGTTACAGCTATAGAGATGAATAAAATTCTTGCCGAACGAACCACAGGACTGGTCATATGCACAGCTCCCACCTAACTTGATTCTTGCAACTGCACTCACGTGCAATTGCATTCTTAGGTAAAAGCTGTGCGGCGAGATTTTACTCTCGCCGCACAGCTTGCGCCCTACCGCCCTACACTCATGCTTAGACTATTCTCATTCGGTGTACGCAAGAACACCAGTGAGCAAACTACGACCGCTCTGCCCACTCGATCAGGCGTTCAATGAAATTAGTGGTGTAGAGGTTGTTGCTCTTGAGTTGCGTCCAACCATCTTCGCTCACCAAGTCGCTCGTCAACGAAACACCGTAGAGAGTTTCAGCCGAACTCCGCTCGAACACATAGTAGTCGTAATCGTAGGGTTCATCGCTTTCACTCACTAACACTTCTATCGTCTCTACCTCTGCCATGGCACAGAAAATAACCGTCGCGTTGTAAGCCAAAGCTGCCTCGATTGAATCACTGTCATACATTGCTGGCACAGACTCGTAGGTGTACGACAATCCGCCACTACTTTGCGTGGAATCGACTGTAGAAACCCACTCGCCCATCGGCAAAGAACTCACAAACGCTTGGACGCTACTCGTGTCAGAAAGCGCGGTATCCACATAGCCGGAAACATCCGCATACGTGCTCTCCACGACCGCGTAAAGCAAGTCGTCTGCTAGATCGTCGTCGTAGCGCAAATTGCCGTTTGCATCGAGATAAATGTCGTAGCCGCTACGAGTAGTCGACACCCCACCCACCAACGTACTCGAATCGCCTGTCGTATCCGAAGTACTTGACTCACCCGTTGTAGTACTGTCCGAATTGTTGCCAGTATTCGAGTTCATTTGGCTAGTCCGTCCAGCCGAGTTCGCATAAGGACTCCGCTCATCATCATCGTCATCGACGAGTTCGTTAATCGCCAAAACCGCGCCTAAACCAAACAAAATGACTAAGACGGCAGCACCTCCTACAATCAATAGGCGCTTGTACTTGGCTAGAAAGCTCTTGGCCGAGGACGCTTTGGTTGTTGGAGCTAGCTCCGTGGACTTTGATTCAGGTTCAAAGCCGGATTCTGTGCCTGAGCCAGATGCTGATGCTGCTTTTGATTTTGTCGAATTGGAGGCAGCAGCGGCAGTGGAAGATGCGGTAAAAGTAGTAGCAGCTGTACCATCCGTAGACACAGATACGGCCGACGCAGCCGGTAGCGTCTCCGTGTCAGCTGATGCACCCGCACTGCCACCCAGCACATCGTCGATACTTGTCATACTCGCTTTGGTCTTTTCGAGAGCTTCGGACTCTGACATGCCGCCTGCCACGTAATCTTCGTAGCGAGCCACCAGATTGCCGTAGATTTCTTCCTTCAATTCAATGTTTTCATCCGTCAGCACCTTTCCCTCAAACAGGCGCTCGACATACATGCGCAACTCGTTCATTTGTCACCCCTATCCTGCTTGAGCAGTCGATCAATAATCCTGCGCACTCGCACCCACCGCTGCGTGGCCTCACCGAGTTCGTGCACACCAGCCTCAGTCATGCGGTAATACTTGCGGCGCGCTCCTTGCGTTTCGTTACCCCAATAGCTCTCGACGTATCCTTGCCCTTCCAGCCGTTTGAGACACGTGTACAGCGATGGTTCCTTCATCTCGTACTCGCCGTGACTGGCGGTGGCAATCTCCTTTAAGATCTCATAACCGTAGCTATCGCCGTCGCTGAGCGTGCACAAAATAATCGCATCAATGTTTCCTCTAATGAGGTCACTTACTGCATCTCGTGTAGCCATCCCCACCTCCTACTCTCTTCGTATTGGGAGGACCTGTTTCCACCCGGCTCGCCTCATCCCTCTAATCGTAACACATAGTACTATGTCTGTCGATATACTTTTTGAAGAATAGGAGTTGGGGATTTCTGGAGTTTTCACGAGAACTTGCTGCAAACAAATAGCTAATCGATGTCAAACGATAGAACCGTGATTAGTGGTTGGGGTCAATGATTGCTAGACGTTAAAATCCAGTAATGTCAACCTCATCTTATTCTTTCAAAGTACTCACACCCCCATTTCCTAGAGTGCTAGCAACTAAGTGGTGCAAAGTTGTTTCACTGTTCAAACTGCTCTGCCTTTATCCAATTCGGGAGCAATTTCCAGCCTGTAACAGTTGCTGCACCCCTTCTCGGAAGCAATCAATAAGGAAGCAATATGACGAAAACTCAAACAAAGTTGAGCTTCGTACAAAAGCTGGTGGCACTTGGTATTTGCCTAGCTTTTACTCTTAGTTCAACTTCTTTTGCGGCACACGCAAGTGGTAGTTCCGGTTCTTTTGTAGAGACTGTTGATGGTTTTGTTTTGGCAGACGGGCAAACATACACCGTTTCCGCTTCCTCCCCGAACGCAAGTAGCAATGGTAACGATTCCATGGCGGCTGACCACATGGAATCAACCGCAGACATCATTTATACCGCAAGCAGCCAAACCTACAGCAACACCATCACTACAAACACACCTGAATACATTGAAAGTATCAGCTACAACGGTAAGGATGCCACAGCAAGCGATGACGAAACGAATTTTACAATCACTGGTATAGAAAGCATTCTAAACGACGTCACCATTGGAATGAACATTACCCCCATGATCCAACTTGGCATGAACAAAGCGTACGCATTCCTAGGCATCGACACCACCACTCCACCCACAGAAATGACAGTCATTCCGACCAAGCGGGGTGGCGGTGGCAGAAGTGGTTCTAGCCATTCAGGCAGCTCTGGCACAAGTGGTTCTAGCAGTTCAGGCGACTCTGACACAAGCACTAACGGCACTAGCTCCGGTAGCAGCCTAGCTAAAACCGGTGCAGGCAACATTGCCACCGGGATTGTAGTCGCTTTAGGACTCATAACTTTAGGGAGTGCTTTTCTGATTTTGAAACGACGCCTCCAACACAGGCAAACGAACTGAGATTACAACGGTTAAAACAACTAAGCAGCCGATTGTATATAGGTTTGTAGGTTCTATAGGTTCTATGAATTCTTAGAAGAGTTCTGGGTGAGGGTTGGGCAAGTTTATTAGGTAAGTCTCATATCCTCGGATAATTCTCGCACTTACCTAACCCTCACCATTTATTTTCCAAAACTCAAGGAGAACTATCTTGGATGCTAACTATCGACGCTATTCATCAAATATGGATACTAATCCACGCCATATATGCGTAATAACCGACGTTATTTATCAAAAGCTATTGCAAAAAGTATGCGGTGTAAATCTGGAAGTAATTCACTTAAATGGCGTTCCCTATGTTCTGGAGAGAAATAATGTAGAACGTCACTAATAAAGGCATAGCCGTAAGAAAAAGGATAACTGCTGTAAGAACATGTAAACTCGCTGCCTCTTTGAGAGCAAACCATCACTGTAAGTACGGGGAACGCATCCGTCACTGCTTCAGCAAAGACAACTTGGTAAATCCGTTCCACGAGCAGACAACACCGCAGAATGGCATCCGAGTCCATGCGCTGCGTCCTTACCAGATGAGCTAGCCCAAAGATACGCAAAACTAGCCGAAGAAACAGGCAGAACACAAACGTTCTACATAACAGAAGCCCTAGAAGAAGCAATCGACCAACTCGAATTCGAATACAAGATTCTCAAAAAGTCGCAAGACTGGCGTGCAGGAAAGCTTAAGACAATAATCCTAGACGAACTAAAGGAAAGCCTTGAACTGGAAAATCGAAATTGACGAAGATGCCCATCAAGCATTGAAAAAGATGGACAAACAAATAGCTGCTAGGATCATAGCTAAACTAGAAAAACTCTCCAAAGTGGATGAGCCAAAGCGCAAGTGCAAACCGCTTTCCGGCATGCTGTATGGTCTCTGGCGCTACCGGGTCTGCAACTACCGCGTTATCTGTGATATCAAAGAAGACACGTTTGTAATCCTTGCACTCCACGTAGGACACAAAGGCAAAATCTACGGAACTAAACAGTAGCCCGAAGAAGACATAGACGCGGCCATATCCCCGCATGCGCGGGGAGCACCACACTTGGACATCGAAAACGCTCCACCGAGGCCTGACACCTGTTGAGTGCCCTCAAACAGGAGTTCGGCAAATACATCGAGTTGTGGGAGAAACTCAACAACCGCCCAAAAAACGGTGGAGAGCATTCTCGCTGTCGAGCGCAAGCTCAGTTTAGTGGAAATCCTGGAATCTGCCGAACCCACAAACCTGCTTCCCAGCCCTAGCGAAGTGGAGGAAGAGAACGCAGACAGCGAATCAGATCAGGCGACCCCTCCCTCAGGCAGTGATTGCCCCTACTTACTTAGCGAGCAGTTTTTTGGCGATGCGCTTCAGGATGCGCTTTAGTTTTCGCTTCACCCGCGCCAAGAGCGCCGGAGCAGGAACCGGGGGCTTTACTTTAGACACAGGTACTTGCCGGAAGTGAATGTTGTTGTACGCACTCAAGTAGCACTTGAGGCGGTACCCGTTCTTGGTTAACTGCAGGGCGTCGATGGAAGCCATCAGGGGCGCAATTTCGGCCTGTTGCCCCAACCGGATTGAATGGACGCCTAACCGGAAAGATTTTACTTGGAGGGATAAGTCCCAGCGGACTTTACCTGGTTCTAGTCCCAGGAAATCTGTTACGGAAAATTCCCCCCGCCAGGACAGCTGGCCTTGGTGCAGTTCTGCCATAGCCAGATGCGAGAGCACAGTGTTTTTAGTGGCGGAGTGGATGATCAGGCAGATTTCTTCGTCACCGTGAAAGTCCACCACTGATTCGAGCATCCCCTGCATGGCTAGTTTTTGACTGGACGGATCGTAGCTGCAAGACAGGTTGGTTACTTTAGAGGTGGGGAAAGGCGACTGCCGGAAGTGGATGTTGTTGGCTGGACTCAGATATCCCCGGAAAGTAAAGAAAGGCAGGGAAATCAGCGAGTCGCGGAGCACCTCGTTGAGGGCGTCTTTATTGCCCTGGTTGCCGACCCGGATATTGCGAGTGCCGATGAGGGAAGAGGAGATCTCGATGTAGAGATCCCAGCGGATATTGGCCAGCTCGTACTTGTCCTGGAAGTAGCAAAGGATCCACCGTGCACCGCACAGTTAACTCAGCGTCACTGATGCGAGTTTTTGCCATCGGGAAAGCCTCCCGATAGTTGTTTTTCTCATCGAAAAATACCAGGTTTATCGAAGCGTTTTCGCTGAGGTAGGAACGGTAATCCTCAACCCGCGCGACAAAATTGAATTGACCATTTTCGTAGTGGGGTGGGGTGAAATCCTTGATAGAGAAGCGGATTTCCTTGGAAATATCGCATTCATACGTACCGGAACTGTGTTCTAAAGACACAGTAAAGCTATCTGAACTAACCGTCAAACACTCGTCAGGAAAGCGTGAAGTCTGCCGGTAGAGATTGACAGTTTCAAGGGCAGCTTTGATTATTTCAAGGTTTTCTGTTTGGGCAGCTTGAATAATTATGGAATATTCATGACCTATGTTTCCCTTAGCAATCCTTATCTGCTCTAAATCGAACCATCTATTCCACAAAGCAATAATTGGGAGGGAATTTTCAGGAGGCTCGGAACCTGAAAACATATTGTGTAGATTTAGCACCAAGAATCTGCTAGTACATATCCTGGGTATAAGTTTGAAATATATTTTCGACAGATCTGCGTATTGTTCGATAACTGTAAATATCTGCTCCCAGAAACGACGCCACTCCTCGGAAGTGTACGAAGCTCCTAGCATCAGCTTATGTCCTAGGTGTACACCATCACCCCTGTACAGAATGTGGTAGTAAACGTAATCAGCTGCGATGGAGATAGTCTTTACTCGCAGATATGCTTCGATAATGAAGCTCCAGTCCTCGGCGGGTACCCTACCAATAGAGGGGTTGAGGATCTGGTTATCTTGCAAGAACTTCGTGCGATAGAGATTTAAATTAGAAAATCTGATACAGGCCTCTAAAGTATAGATATCAATATTTGGATCGGACTTGCGAAACATTGCCAAATTGAGAATGCGCCCGTTTTCACCCACTGGTTTGCAGAGGAGAATATCCGATTCCCACTCCACCGCATGGCGAACCATGCGGTCCAGCGAATTTGGGGAGAACCAGTCATCGGAATCAATCAAAAACAGGTAATCGCCCTTCGCCCGCAAAATCCCGTCATTGCGAGGCAAAGCACCGTCACCACTGTTTTCCTGACGGCAAACCAGGTCGATCGTGACCTTCTCATTTATGCTCTGCGCTTCACGCGCCATCTTTTCGACATATGCGCAAGAGTCATCGGTGGAACAATCGTCTACAACAATCACTTCGACCCAATCGATATATTTATACGACTGAGTCAACACGGAGTCGATAACCCTTTTGATATAGGGCATAGCGTTATAGCAAGGGATCACTACACTAAGCGAAGGCATACTTTCTCCAAAGGTTACGACCGGATTACTTGCTCATTTCAGTAAATGTCGCAACTTGGTTGCCAGAGAGTCCTTCGGCTTCCAAGTTGCCTCCACCACTACAGTCGTCACATCTTGTCCCGCAAACGAAGGCAAGTTTTCTCCATCGCGGAATATACGCAACGAAACATCGGACTTTGGAGTGTACTTTTGACGTAGTACGTACTCGCCATTTTGACAATGCCAGTACCAATGTCCGCCCCGTTTAACGCGCATTCGCCAACCAGCAAAACTAAGTTCCGGATATGCAAACTTATTTGGTAACAGCTGGGGACTACTGGAAAGTTTAAACTGCTTAGATACAGATAACTCAACTGATCCAGATTGTAGGTAACGAATAGCCCCATCCGCATCACGATAACTTACTCGACATTTACCGCTAGTACGACCGCTGTTGTAGTGCAGTTGAAAGGAACTACTTTGCCAGATTGCTTCTACGACCATTACGTCTATCCGTGACACCGGTAAAGCTGGGATCTGTTCACCTGGCTCGAATAAATCTGCTCGTTCAATACTCCCGGGAGTACGCGGAATGATGCCCCCACCGCGCAAACACCAAAACCAGTTCTCTCCACTTCTTAGGCGAACCTTCCAACCAATGAAAGTTTTTCCAGTGCGCGTGAAGCCGCAATCAGAAAATTTAGTTTGACTAGAAGCTCGATCAGGGAAAATATATTCGACATTTCCTGAGTCAAGCTTTTGTATCTGGCCTGTAGGTGAGTAGAAGCGAGCAGGGAGGACTTGTTCAGGGATTCCACCGCTGTGGTAGCGAATTTCGTAGCTAAGTTTTCCCTCTCGTAAATTACGCAGATCTGTTTGTGTATCAATATATTTGCGATAGCAGCGAGCAAACTTATTAGTTACCTTGAGCCGTTCTAATTCTGCGCCAGTCCCAGGATACGTCGAGAGTGCCTCTAGTAGCTGCTTCCCAGTGAAAGCCCGATATGCAGATGGCTCTACACCGAGGCAGGTAGCAAGTCCGTCAAGCAGATAAGCATAAACCGATTCGATGTATTCCTGGTCCTTGTTAATTCCTTGGTCGATAGCTTGTTCCAGAGAGTCCACAAGTAGTTTGACGTTAATCTGCGAAATATCGTGTTGCAAGCTCAAGCTACCGGACTGTTCTTTATGCTGGGTCGCTTGTAGCTTTCCGTTAGCATTATTTTCATCAGTTTGCTGAAATAGACTATCAACCGAAATTGCTCGCCACGGATAGCCGATGTGTCGATAAAAATCAGTTACCTTAGAATTCCAAATTAAGTTAACGGAAGGAATGTTGTAGGCGAAGGAGATAATACCAGGATGGAGGCGACAGGAAATAACTCCGGTATATGAAGTGATTCGTTCTAGTAATTCCTCGGGCGTGTTCAAGTTTCTGATACACTTACCCGCAGGTACCATTCCCGTATCTATTAGTTCACCAAGGTAAGCTTCATCTGCAAAATAGCCACTGGTCAATAACTCGTAGTCGTAGTTTCGGGCTTCCAGCTCCTGACAAAGATCCCTCCACATCGGTCCAATTTGTTCTCGGGGAAAGAAAATCTTGTTATCTTTGAAAGCTGCAGCGCGAATTACAAATAGTCCGACCTTAGGGGGCCGTAAGCTCGGATTCTGGTTGTCACTGATTTGGGCGTCGTTATAGGTCTGGATATGGGGTTGAAAAACCGTTTTAGTGAATACAGCAGGATCGGACACTAAGGCGATAGGAAAGGCCGGTGCTCCTGTCGGTAACTGGGCATAATTTTGGAGGTGCTCAATTCCATCGCGAGTAGTTGCCTGGACTACTGAACCGTTGTGGAAGGCACCTTTGAGGAGCTGACAACGGCCATTTTTATCGTCATATGAGTCGATACCGATTGCAGAAAACAGCACCGGTTTACCAAGTTCTTTAGCAATCCGTAGAATCGTTGCGGTCTTTTATAAAACCATTCATAGGCATAGTTAAAAACCGGGGCTCCACCAAAGACAACTAAATCACAGCCCTCAATCTTTTTGTAAACCTCAGTTAGGAGATTCTCATTGTCAGTTTCGCAAAACTGATCAGAAACAATCCCAAGAGGTTGAGAATCGATATGTGGATTCGTGATAACCCCAAGATTTTTAAATGCTGTTTCGACTAATGAAATGGCGCAAGCCTCAATAACTTGGTCACCTAAATTGTCGTAGTCCTGATTGGTGATCAGTAAAATTCGCCATTCATTGCTGTCATCAGACTTACGGGGGGGGGAGCGTTGCATGCGGCGACCCCAGACGTGTTCACGTGCATAACAAATTTCCTATCGGCAAATGAAAAAGGAAATACTCTAGCCTCAGTCGGAAAAGCGGGCTCCATTTTAGCACATTACTTCAATAGATAGCCCCGGTCACGAAAAACCTCCGTATTGACATTGCGTCGCGCTCATAAAACGTTCTCGCTGCCCCCTGTCGCCAGGGTACGCCGCCCCCTCAGAAAAAAGCAGTACTACCAAAAGAGCGAGCCCGCACCCAGAGGTATTTAGGTACCTAAGTACGAGCCCGCTCACTTAGTTTTCTGGGGTTTACTCGAAGTTTCACTCGGAGAGCCACTCGTGAACTACTCATGAACCACTCACGGACTACTCGTGAACAACCTATGGGTCACTTACAAACCCACTATGAACCCACTTATGAACCTCACATGTCGGAATCC
>CBCPNB010000029.1:0-5891 GCA_965120455.1 uncultured Actinomycetaceae bacterium
CTCTGTCCCCAGAGTAACTCCCTCGATTGAGGGTCGGGGAATCAACTCAAACGCCAAAGGTGAATTAGATTCGCTCAAAACCTGACTCAAACTGCCGTCCTGCACCACTTTGCCGTGATTGAGTAAACTCACTGAGTCACAAATATCGCGCACTACTCGCATTTCGTGGGTTACCACTACAATTGTGACGTCGGCTTTTTCCCGTAGCTCCTTCAACAATTCCAGGATTTGCTTAGTTGAAGCCGAGTCCAACGCCGAAGTTGGCTCATCGCATAACAACACTGGCGGGTTAGTTGCCATTGCGCGGGCAATTCCCACTCGCTGTTTTTGGCCACCTGATAGCTGTGACGGATACGAATCACCGCGCCCCGCCAAGCCAACTAAGGTCAGGAGTTCGTCCACCCGGGCCTGGATTTTTCTCTTTGGCCATTTCGCTAACTGTAAGGGGTAAGCAATATTCGCTGCCGCTGTGCGCCCATCCAACAGATTTGCCGCTTGGAAAACCATGCCGATATTGCGCCTGGCGGCTCGTAGTGCATTCCCCCGCAGATTCTTAGTACTTACACCGTTGACCACAATCGCACCGCTGGTTGGCCGAGAAAGTGCGGTCAAACACCGAATCAGTGTAGATTTTCCCGCCCCAGATTGGCCGACAATCCCGTGAATTAAACCCTTGTCAACGTGCATGGTAACGCCGTCTAATGCCCGCACTTCGTTGGAAGTACCTGGATTATAGACTTTTGTCACATCGGTTAAATCGATCAACGGAATCCTCCAATTTGCGGTTGCGCTTCACGTCAACTAGCACACGGCGAGCCATTCGTTTTTTGATAGCACAACCCGCCAGTTCATTCGACTAATTTCACGATAGCGTCTGCGGAGCTCCCAAAACACGAGTCCGACAGATTACCTGGTTCCAGTGTGCCTACCGCGCTAAAATACCGGTCTATCGTTTCTGGTTTCTGACCTTGCCGCATGGTGGACTAGAGACGACCTATGCTGGATAGCATGAGCCAACCACAAGACAAAGACGTTACCGCCCGGACAACTGCCACAAAAGATACTACAAATAGCTCCGTCAGGGGAGCCAGAAATAATTCCCCTAATAGCCTCAGTAAGAGTACCAGCGACGCGAGCGAGGATGTCAGTCCTCAACGGTTGTTGGTCAGTACGTTGGCGATTAGTTTACTGGGATTAGGTATCGTGGCGTTGGTTGGAGCTTTGTTTTCGTCTTCACCGTGGTGGCCGTTGGAATCGATGCGCGTGGCTAGCTCGTATTTGGCGTTGACATTAGGTGGATTGACTTTACTAGTGTTGTCGCACGGAGCGTCGGTGAATTACGTGCACGGCAACCGGAAAATCACTGCCGTCTGGACGGGAGTTTTATTGGTGGTGGCGGCAGTAACAGCATTATTTGTGGCTTTTACTCACCCCACTTTGGCTGGCTCAATTAATTTGGGGGCGCCCCGCATCTTTTGGCTAGTTTTGGGTATTGTTTTATTAGGTGGTGGAGTAATTTTCTATCGTCCGGCTTCTCGTACTCAAGGACGAATCCGGTAAAGATGCGGTGAAGTGGTAAAGATGTGCTAAATAGGCCAATGAATTTATTGCGAAGATGTGGGGATGTAGAACGCATGGTCCGGGCAGAATACATAGGGCATTTGGTACGTGATATGTGTTAGATACTTTTGATAGATAGATGTGCTAAGCTACACGAAAAATGTGTAGGAATTAGCCGTAAATTGCCAATGGAAACCCAGGATGGAAGATATGTTGTTTTCTTTTTCGATTGCCCCAACTATGACCGATAGTTCTGATGCCTCCATGGCGCCAATTGTGGCTCGGGCAGTAAAAGTGGTGCAAGATTCAGGTTTACCTCACGAAACCAGTGCCATGTTCACGACTATAGAGGGCGAATGGGATGAATGTATGGAGGTAATCAAACGCGCTTGCGCAGCAATAGCAGAAGTTTCCCCACGAGTTTCTCTAGTATTGAAAGCTGATATTCGCGCGGGACGTTCCAGTGGAGAAATCACTGGCAAGGTACAAAGGTTAAATGAGCAGATAGCTAGGCTTGAGGAGAAGTAAACACACCAGCTAATTTACTCTGTGAATATAGAAGGAGTATATGTGCATATGAGACCTGTGTTATCGGTTAAAAATCTGAGCGTCAAACGGGGAAAACGGACAGTTCTGCAAGGTATTTCTTTCGATTTATTTGATTCGACAGGAGTAGTTGGCTTGTTTGGGCCAAATGGTGCGGGGAAAACTACGTTATTGCATTCATTAGCCGAACAATTGTCAATCCAAGAGGGAAAGATTTCCACTAAATTAGGCAATACTCCAGTGTTATTGCCAGATAATAACATTATTTATAATCAACTTAAAATCAGAGAATCGATTCGATTATTTCAAGAGTACTTTTCTGACTTTTCTGTAGAAATTGCCCAAGAAATTATTGATTCGTTAAAACTAAATCTGGAATTGAAAATTTCAGAGCTATCCAAAGGCATGAAAGAGCAATTGAACTTAGGTCTTATGTTAGCTAGACGAAACCATGTTTACCTATTTGACGAACCTTTAGCGGCAGTGGATCCGCTCACCCGTGACTATTTGTTGACCCTGATCAAGAAGTTCCGTCCCGATGACTCGGTTGTAGTAATTAGCACTCACCTAATCCAAGGATTAGAGCAATTATTCGATCACTGCCTCATCATGTATGACGGTCGTATTATTTTGAGTTCTCCCACCGAAGAATTAGTTGAAAAAGGTGGTCTAGAACCAGTTGTAAAGGATATTTTAGCACATGTTTAAATGGATTATCGAATGCAGGAAACACCAACTAGTCGGTCTAGCTCTATTGGTATGGAGTGTTGTCGTTCTAGGGATGTACCTAGGAGTCGACAATATGATTATAGAGATTATTTGGGTATTTTCAGTAATTTTACTTTCCGCAGCAGCTCTAACTTACTGTGCAGTAATTTTATTCCAATTCGTGGCTTTAAGGCGGGATACACTACTACAACTATCTAATTCAACAGAGCGCGCTAAAACCTACTTGAAAGTCATTCCACTATCAGTTGGTTTGCTGGTTGTTAGCTTGATCATGCTGAGTGGCTATTTGTTCACTGATTTAACTAGTCACGGAACGGCAAGCGAATATTTGTTGACCTATGGAGCTAAGGTCGTTTCTATTCTCTCATTCGTCTCTCTGGTCTGGTTGTGTGCCAAAGCTACTAATTTTGTGTCACGCTTTAAGACAGGTATATTCCTGGCTTTGCTAATTATTGCCATAATCGTTTATGTAGTCATCTCTTGGAATCTATACGGGCTGACTGAAGACAATTGGTATGTCGCTTCTCAGAGTCAATTCGGTGAATTTCCGGTTTATTTCAATGTACTTCCAGTTATGATTGTTGATCCAAGCATGAACTTCGCTCGGATGACTGCTATATCTACCGGACTGAACCTCATTCCGGTGGTGTTATTTGTGTGCCTATCTTATTTGCAGTGCAATAAAACCATAAAAGCAGTGTAATAGGCAGGAATTCATCTCTTTTCCGCTCTTACACACAGCTTGTCTTCGGTGCCTTGTTGGCACCTATTTTCTGCTATTTTGTATTTCGCCGTTTTGTTATCTGGGAAAACACATCACCTGTCTGTATAGTGCCTTGCATCAACAACCTCTCCACAGCGATACGGCACTCCAGCTACTGAAGTAAAGAGAAATCCAGTTCGGACTTTTACGATTGTGAAGTTAAGAAATTCTATACCCTTCTGCGTCCGTATGGCTGTTTTTAGCATGAAGCTCGAACTGGATTTCCTGCCTATTCCTACGCTCTGCGACCAGCCTCAATAAATGTGCCCAAAAGCTGGCGAATCAAGTCAGAGCGACTAATCGAACCAACTAATTTGCCATCTTGTAGCACCGGCAATTTCTTAATGTGCATGCGGCCAAGAATCTCGCACACATCCTGCACCGATGAATTGACGTCGGTGGTTACCACCTCGGTGGTAGCCATTTCCATGACATTCAAATCCCGAGCCTCATTTAAACGATCCAAGAAATCTTGATCTCCCTTGAAATACGCCAATCCCGGCACCAAATTGTAACCAGACGCATCGTACATGGCCAAAGAGCGCAATACGTCACCATCAGTAATATAAGCAATCACGCGATTTTCGCCATCAACTACCGGCACGCCGCTGGTTTTCTTTTCCACCAGCAACTGCATTACTTCTCCGATCGTGGCAGTTTGTGGCACTGAGAACACGTTGCGCACCATCAAATCGGACACGGCTGGCAATTCCACCGCAGCCGCCTGAGGCGTCAATCCTTCTTCTGGTTTAGCTTGCAACAACCACGTGTACACGCCCGCAATTGCCGTTCCTGCCACCGCAATAATGGCCGCTACCAAAATGGCGTAGGCAAATCCATAAGCATTGGCAACCTCTGCGCTCACCCCAGTTGCTGAAGCAGAAGTAGTGCCTGCCGACATGATTCCCACTAACAGTGATGGACCAATTGAAGCTGCAATCTGAATAAACGTGTTCATAATGCCCACGCCATGGGGATGTAAATCCCGAGACAAACCAGCCAACCCAGTGGTTTGCGAAGGCGAGAACACTAAACCCACGCCTGCGTAAACAATTACTGCAGCCAAGAGCACACCCAGCCAAGTCACTTGGCGACCAGTAGCCCAAATGCCGAATTGCCCAACCGCTATTACTGCAAAACCAATCAGCAGTAATGGCCACGATCCCCGCGAATCCATGACTTTGCCGCCGATTAGTGCCGTCACCGCATTGACCAAGATGGGAATCAATAACAAGGTGCCCGCAGCTAGCGCCGTCATCGCAAACGAACCCTGGAAGTACAAAGGCAGCAAAACTGACAGCGAAAACGTGGTCATCATTGCCACGATCACCAGCAAACACGACGGCCAGTAGCGTTTCGATAAAATCGGACGCATGTCCAACAAAGGATTATCCAAATGCAACTGTCGATACACAAAAAGACCCAAAATTGCTAAACCAATTACGATGAGAACTACTGACAACAGGCCATTGGTCATCAAAATGGCTAGGCCGTAAATGAACACCAACAAGCCGAGAGCCACCAACACGACTGACAAAAAGTCGAGTTTAGTGCGCGTACTTTCCTGGTAGTCCCGCACTAGTGGAATACCGGCAATTCCAAAAATCAAAATCAACCCGGCGGATGGCAAAAATGCTGCATGCCAGCCAAAATAAGTGACCATCAAACCCGAGAGCACGGGACCAAAAGCCGGTCCAAATGTGATCATGCAGCCGCCCAGCGCTAGGGCTCCCCCCAACTTATTGCGAGGAGACACTGCCAAAACCGTGCTCATCATGATGGGAATGAACAACCCCGTTCCAACGGCTTGAATCAATCGGCCTGCTAACAACAGCGCGAAATTATTCGCAAATAGTGCGATCAACAGGCCACCTAACAAAAAAGCAATGCCTGTGAAAAACATTTTGCGCACCCCAAAGCGCTGCAACAGGAATGCTGTCATGGTGACAACTACGGCCGTCACCATCATGTATCCGGTTACTAGCCATTGAGCAGTGGTGGAAGATACGCCGAACTGGCTCATAATATCGACTAAAGCGACGTTGACAACATTCTCGTTGAAAGCTGCCACAAAAGCAGCGCCATAAAGCACAGCAAGCATTCTCGAAGCGTTCTTTTGCACGAGATACCTCTCTAGTTAGTTCCTAAACCTGCGACAGAATGATGCCCAGGTGCCAACTGGACTTACGTTCACATCGTGCAAACAACGCGTTGACTCTAAATATCCTGTGTCCAAAAAATCGATAACACAAACCGATGGACAAGGAAATTTTTCACAAATTCTTGTAGTACA
>CBCPNB010000030.1:0-2776 GCA_965120455.1 uncultured Actinomycetaceae bacterium
GTTCTGGAGGCTCAATTCCATGACAAACATCCAAAATACTCCGCCCGCGCAAGGTGCTCCATTTTCTCCCTCAGGTTCGCAGATTCCTATGCCGGAAGTTCCTAAGAAGAAAAAGCGTAAGGGCAAAATTTTTTTACTTGTCTTTCTGATCCTTATAGTAATTGTCATCATTGGCTCTATGTCCGGTGGTTCTGGAGATAATTCTGCGTCTTCTGATACTAATGCTGTGCAAACAGATAGCAATGCGGGTAGTTCGGAAAATGACGATGATGTGCCGACTGAATATAGTTCCGCTTTGTCACGAGCCAAGACGTACAGTGACACAATGCATATGTCAAAACAAGGCATCTACGACCAGCTTACCTCCGAGTACGGCGACAAATTCTCAGACGAAGCAGCACAATATGCTGTAGATAATGTAGATGCTGATTGGAATGCGAACGCACTTGCTAAAGCTGAGGACTACAGTGATACGATGCACATGTCGAAACAGGGTATTTACGACCAACTGATTTCAGAATACGGAGAGCAGTTCACCGTTGATGAAGCGCAGTACGCAATTGACAATATTAAGGCTGACTGGAACGCCAATGCTTTAGAGAAGGCGCGCTCATACCAAGAAACTATGGATATGTCACCCAGCGCGATTTATGACCAGTTGGTCTCTGAGTATGGTGAACAGTTCACCGCTGATGAAGCACAATATGCAATTGACAATCTCTAAGATTTGCCAGGCATATATCGGGTGAACAATTTCTATTGGTTAGGTATGTGTCTGCTACAAAACCTACAGCGGACACATACTGCCATGAGCTTGCGGACAGAAGACAAAAAGATGATCCATATAGACCCAAAAATAGATATGCGGAAAACTTTTCGCCAACAGTATGCGGAGCTGGATGCGGCAGAGTATCAACTAAGGGAATTACCTCCCGAACAAGCGGCAGCTTACTTGCTGTTGATCAACCAAAAACGTCAGAAATTACTCAGACTACAAAAAGTCTTGACCGGATTGCTTGTAGGAGTTGTAATCTTTTGGATTATACTGGTTTTTGTCATTTCGTAGCTATTGCAAATAACAAAATTCCGTTTCCTTCTCTAGTGATACACTGATTACCTGCACGCCCTAGAGAAGGAGACAGTTCGTGAAAGAGGCTTCAACTACAAAATTGAGCGATCGACTGCTGAATTCTAGTAGTGTGGACAACTATTTCCAGGAAAACCGAGACGACTTAGTAGAGCGCACCCTAGCCGAATATTTACAGCAGCTATTAGCCGAAAAGAACCGTAACCGAGACCCAAAAGACCAACTGAAGAAATCAGATGTATTTAAGCGAGGCGGACTCACTAATACCACTTACGGCTACGAGCTATTCGATGGCAAAAAACCAAAACCAACGAGTAAAAAACCATACGTAAACCGCAACACAATACTCCAACTAGCCTTTGGACTTAGCTGCACGTTGAAAGAAACCGATCGCCTGCTCCAAGCCGCAAAATGCAACAATCTCTACTCGAAAAACAGACGCGACGCAATCATCATGTTCTGTATAGAAAAACGCTACTCACTCGAAAAGACAGACGAAGAATTATATAAGCGGAGCTACGAGACTATCAGACCAGCCCAGTAACAGTATCGACAGTTACCGACCAAACTTGGAGTCGTCGATCGCACAACCATGCTAGTCGTACTGATTGTACTAATCGCACCAACCAGTCAACCACAGCCAGCACTGTCACACAAAGCCAACCAAAACCGCTGCTACAAAGCAAGTACTGCTACTACCTCAAATCATCGTCGACACCCCCGGCATAGTCGTGTTTAACTCCCGCCCCCTAATATGTTCCCATGGAAGAAATGGACGAGCTATCCGCTTACCTCAAAGAATTTGATCGAAAAGCAGCTGACCGATACGCATGCTATAGAGCCGAGCAGGTAATCAAAGAGTCGGACATCGAAGTCACTGAAAAAGTGTATTTTTGCGGTATGAATGGAATAGAAATAGGGCCATTCATTCGTAAACGTATAGCGAACATAGAAGCTGCCAGCAGTACAACCAATATCTACCAGGAACTCTTCCAAGCACAAAAAAGAGGAAAGCGATTTCGTTTTCTGCCCCCAATTTTTGATTGTTTTTCACATGGCGACAACTTTGTTGTGGTAATGGACTATGTCAATGGTCGAACATTAAAAGAACTCATCGAACAAAACGCTTCAATAGAACTCGTCAAACAAATATTTTCGGTTCTTTGCGAGGCAGTAATTGAATTACACGAAAGTTTTTCTTTCCCAATCATTCACCGCGATCTAAAACCTTCAAATATTATTTTTAACGAAAACGAGAAAGAAATCACTATAATCGATCTGGGAATTTCCCGCAAATATCGCAAAGACGCTAATACTGACACCAAATATTTTGGCACTCCTGACTACTCGCCACCCGAACAATTTGGTTTCAGTCAAACTACCGTCCGCAGTGACATTTACTCGCTCGGCATGATTTTGTACTCTTGTTTCACAGACGCTACTCCCTCTCCCCAAGCAATCCGCTCATTAATAAATAATGCTGGGCAAAGCAGTAATCCTGCCATCCCTACACCCCTGGCTCAAGTAATTACACGAGCCGGAGCCTTCGATCCCGCACACCGATACGATTCTGTCCGCGGCCTAAGGGAAGCTTTCCACCTAGCAATCACCGAGCTAGAAACAATGCCCACATCCACACTGAACGCACACTTTTCCCCAAATGCGCATTTTCCTACAAATAGCCAGTTT
>CBCPNB010000031.1:0-14832 GCA_965120455.1 uncultured Actinomycetaceae bacterium
GCGCATCAAACTTCTATTAGTTGCATTACCAACAGGTTTGCCAATTGCCGCTATTTATTTTAGTAATTCAAAACTATCTTCACTAGTTGCCCAAAAAAATTCTTCATAATCCAGTGGATGAACAGCAATCCGGTGTTCCTCGGAAGGAATAACAATCCCTTGAACATTCTTTTTATCGAAATAAGTGAACCAGTTTCGATGTAGTCAAGACGACCATCAGCAACTAAATATTTGATGGCTTGGCGCACATGTGGGACTAACTGAATTTCGTCGAAAACAATAACTGATTTTCTGGGTATGAGGGTTACACCGGTTTGAGCCTGTAGACGAAGAAAAAAGATCCAAATCAGAGGTATCGTCAAAGATAGCTAGTCTATCCTTGGAAATATTGGCAAAATATATGAATATGTGGGATTCGTATTCATTTTCGGCAAAATGGCGGGCGATCGTGGTTTTTCCAACGCGTCTTGATCCTTCCAACAGTGCGGCATATCGGCCATTGTGATTGCGCTTCCAACTCAGCAGGTGTTCGTATACTTTTCTCTTGAACACGACGCTCCCAGATCTGGTCGCTATTCCACGGATCAGACGCTAGATAACCGCAGAGTTTACGTTTTCGCAAGACTCAGAACACATAAAAGTGCAGTTTTCGCAAGATCTGAACTAGGCAAAAATGCAGTTTTCGCGAGACTAACTCTCGATGGGATTATTTCACTAGAGCAACTAATGCCAGAAAAACAGGTACCCTGAGCGATTCCTCACCAAAACCATCGTTATTTAGACAATCCGAATGCTAAAAACAGACGTTCTGGGTAACCCTCTAGCGGGCTACCCAGAACGTTCACGCAAGACAAAGAATCTGCCTGCGAACAAATCTAGGCGGCAAACCCAAAGTCAGCGCGAACGAATCACGTTGGCGATTTGTTCGACCGTGCCTTTAGCATCACCGAAGAGCATTTGCGTATTTTCCTTGAAGAACAAGGGGTTTTGTACCCCCGCATATCCCGTAGCCATGGAGCGTTTGAACACGATCACGTTCTTGGCTTCCCATACTTTTAGCACCGGCATACCGGCAATTGGCGACCCCGGTTCCTCGGCGGCTGGATTGACCGTGTCATTTGCGCCAATCACTAGAACTACGTCGACATCGCCAAAATCGTCGTTGATTTCATCCATTTCTTTGACGACGTCGTAGGGCACTTTGGCTTCGGCCAAAAGCACATTCATGTGACCGGGCAAACGACCTGCAACCGGGTGAACACCAAACTCTACTTCAACCCCTTTGTCCCGCAATAGTTGAGTCAAGTCAGCCACCGGATATTGAGCATGAGCTACAGCCATCCCGTACCCTGGAGTGATCATCACTTTTTGCGCATTGACCAACAGGTCTGCTGTACCATCCACAGTGATCTCTCGGTGCTCGCCCTGTTCCTCACCAACACCAGATTTCGCAGTATCTGTACCGAAACCACCCAGAATCACTGAAATGAACGAGCGATTCATAGCCTGACACATGATGTAGGACAGGTAAGCACCAGAGGCACCCACTAGTGCTCCGGTAATAATCAACAGATCGTTATTCAACATGAATCCGGCAAAAGCTGCCGCCCACCCCGAGTAACTATTCAACATCGACACCACCACCGGCATGTCACCACCGCCAATCGCCGCCACCAGGTGCAGACCCAATAGCAAAGCAATCACAGTCATGATAATCAGTGGAATCCACGCTGCCTCATGGTCCTCGGTTACCATGAACCAAACCATCAGCGCCAACGAAGCGACGATTGCGATCAAATTCAACCAGTTGCGTCCCGGCAAAGTCATAGGTTTGCCAGAAATTTTGGCCGCCAACTTTAGGTAAGCCACAATCGACCCAGTAAAGGTGACCGCACCGACAAAAATGCCTAGAAAAACTTCACCCAAGTGGAAAGCGCCCAATGCCTCTGCGGTCTCATCGGGAGCCATGAACGAGTTAAAGCCAACCAATACCGCTGCCAAACCCACAAAAGAGTGCAACAAAGCAATTAACTGCGGCATTCCTGTCATTTCGACTTTTTGTGCCCGCCACATGCCAATTACTGCCCCGACGAGCATGGCTACAATCACCAACGCCAGCGTGGTTGCCACGCCGCGTTCAGGATCTTGTGAGAGAGCCAAAGCCACGGTTGCCACCAAGGCGATTGCCATTCCAGCTACGCCAAAGCGATTCCCTCGTTTCGCGGTTTCGTGCGAAGATAAACCAGATAATGCCAAAATAAAGCACAGTGCGGCCAGCAAATAGGCCAGGATGGAGATTTTAGAAATCCAAGTCATTACTTCAACAGACATGTCAGTGCATCAGCCTTTCTGGAACATCTTCAACATGCGGCCGGTCACTTTGAATCCGCCGAAAATATTGATCGAAGCCACCACAATTGCAATGAAACTGCAAATAGTTACCGCCAGGTTCTCCGACCCGATTTGCAAGATGGCACCCACCAAGATGATGCCGGAAATCGCGTTAGTTACCGACATTAAGGGCGTGTGCAAAGAGTGAGTCACATTTGTGATCACATAGAAGCCAACTACCACGGCGAGAGCAAATACCATGTAGTTGCCAGCCACACTAATTGGGGTAGCTAACACCAGTGCTGCCAAAATTACTGCCGCTAAACCAATCCACATGACTCGACGTTTGGCTTTCAAAGCAGCAGCGGCAGCCTCTTTAGCTTCTCGCTCAGCTTTTTGTTCTGGGGTCTCCACTTGGGCTGCAGGCTGAGCTCCAGGGGCAGCCGACACTGAAATTTTGGGTGGCGGCCACATAATTTCACCCGCTGAAGTGACGGTAATCCCCCTAATCACCTGATCCTCTAGATCCAGTTTGATTGCACCATCTTTTTCCGGGGTCATCAATTTCAACAAGTTGACGACGTTTTGCCCGTAAAGCTGTGAGGATTGCGCAGGCAAACGTCCCGCTAAATCCGTGTAACCAATGATGGTGACTCCATTATCGGTAACAACTTTTTCACCGGGCACAGTCTGCGTGGTGTTTCCACCTGAGGCTGCTCCCATGTCTACAATCACCGATCCGGGAGCCATTCCTGCGATCGCCTCGTCAGTCAATAGAATCGGAGCTTTGCGCCCTGGCACGTTCGCGGTTGTAATCACAATGTCACTGACTGCTGCCTGTTTCGCGTACAAAGCTTGCGAGACTTTTTCTTGGTCTTCGTCCATAGCTTTGGCGTAGCCATCGGTCGACTCTTGCTGCGCATTAGGCAAGGACACGAATCTGGCACCCATCGATTGGACTTGTTCGGCCACCTCGGGGCGAACGTCAGTTGCACTGACTTCGGCTCCCATCGAGTTGGCGGTGCCAATTGCTGCTAGACCAGCTACGCCTGCCCCAATTACGTAAACCCGGGCTGGAGGCATTTTTCCAGCAGCCGTTACCTGACCGGTAAATAAGCGTCCATAAGCGTTCGCTGCTTCAATAATTGCCCGATAACCAGCCACATTTGCCTGAGAAGACAACACATCCATGGCTTGAGCCCGCGAAATTCGCGGCACTGCATCCATTGCCAAAGCACTAACTTTTGCGTCTTTGAGCTTGTCTAACAATTCTGGACTGCGCGCCGGAGCCAACCTAGAAATTAGATACGCCCCCTCGTGCAGCATTTCGATTTGGCTATCAGTTGGCGCATCTAACGCCAACACGATATCCGCACCCCAAGCTGACTTAGCGTCGACCAGCTCAGCACCCGCATTAGCATACTGTTCGTCAGTGTATTTGGCCGCCTCACCAGCGCCACGCTGCACCAACACTTGGTAGCCAAGCTTGCATAATTTCTGGGTGGTGTCTGGAGTCGCGGCTACCAAAGACTGACCTGGGTTCGATAGAGGCACGCCAATTTTCATATACACTCCTAGTCGAGTAATCGCTAACATGCCAAAATCCAGTTTGGTCGCCCTAACTGTTTTTAGACTCTTTCGCTATCACACTCTACATCTAGTGTCTAGTTTTAGTGTTATCTGGTCAGATTCCGATGTTTTCATTAACTCGGCGTGTCAAAATTAGATTTCGGGCTAGGGTAGAGGCGTGGACGCCCGCTATCCCGACATCAGAAAAGAATTGTTCGCTTCAGTCCCCGAAAAGCAACATACTGCTGTAGTAATTCCGGCGCACAATTGCCGGAATAAGATTGGGGCAACTGTTCGCGCAGCAATTGCAATTCCTACTGTCGACTTGGTGGTAGTGGTCGATGACGGCTCCAGTGACGATACAGCTCGGGTGGCTCGCAGTGCAGGTGCGGCAACCGTGCGCCATTCTATTCAACGCGGTCGTTCCTCCGCCATGGAAACTGGAGCTAAGGTGGCAGCGATGCGCGATCGAGCGGATTGGCCGCCCCGACATATTTTGTTTTTGGATGCCGATCTGGGTGATTCAGCAATAGAGGGCGCGGGTTTGGTAAGTGTAGTGAATCGCCAGCTCGCGGATTGTGCTTCGGCGGTAATGTCGCAGCTATCTCCAGAATGGGAGACCTTGAATGCACGGGCTTGGCGCGTGGTGCGTTCAATCACTGGTTGGGATGCTCGACTACCTTTGGCAACTCAACGTTGTATCAGTCGTGAGGCTTTGAATGCGATTATGCCTTTTCGGCCAGGTTGGGGCGTAGATTTAGGGATTGCGCTGGATTTGGTAATTCGCGGATTTTCTGTGGTTGAAGTAGATTGTCAGTTTCAACATCAAAGTCCTGTATCCGAAAAATCTAAGCTCAACGTTGCGTTGTTGTACCGCAAGTATTGGGATATTTGGGCTACGGGTCTGTGGTACCGATTAACGCGCCAAAGGGTGCCACTGCGCGAGCGGATTCCATTGCCCCAACAAAAGTTGGGGCAACCATATGCTCGCCTAAATGCCGAAGAGATTCAGATCGCCCAGTCGTAGCTTACTCAGTCGCATCTGGCAAATAGATTGACGACCAGTCTAATGACTAGAGTCAGCCATTTGTCTGCGTTCTGTCCCACTTTCATGGAGGTTGCCCGGCAATCTCATCTACTATTCCCAGGATTAGATTTATTTTTGGGTTTTGAGGCGCAAAGAATTCAACACTACAAAAACTGACGAGCAAGCCATTGCAGCTGAAGCTAGCATTGGGTTCAACAAGCCAAAAGCCGCCAAGGGCACCATAGCTACGTTGTAGAAAAACGCCCAAAAAAGGTTGCCCTTAATGGTGTTCAAAGTTCGCCGCGACAAGCGAATGGCTTGGGGAACGCTGGTTAGCGTGTCTCGCATCAAGGTAATGTCGGCAACCGCGATTGCTAAGTCAGTCCCTTGCCCCATGGCGATCGATAGCCCTTGATTAGAGGCTTGTGCCAAAGCCGCCGCATCGTTGATTCCATCACCTACCATTGCCACTTGGCGTCCGTCTCGCTGCAATTCTACAACCTTTTGGCGTTTTTGGTCGGGACGCACTTGTGCTACCACGTCGGTGATGCCAATTTGTTTGGCCACCTGGTTAGCAGCCGCTTGGTTGTCCCCGGTGAGCAGCACCGGTTCGATATGCATGCGCTTTAGTTCACCAACAGCTTGGAAAGCATCTGCCTTGATTTGATCCCTCAAAACGATTGCACCCAAAACTGTGGCACTTTGGAGGGAGTGAAGAGAGCTGTCCAGACAATCATGTTCACGGTCATTGCTAGTGACATCGATAGTCTCCGCTCTATTCCTAGTACCACCGTACACTAGAGCCTGACCCGAAGAAGTCCCGCTGCTGTCTGTATTACTAGCGAGCGGCTTGACTTGACTAAAATCATTGAAATTGTTGTGACTGCCGGGGTTGCTGAAATTATTAGAACCACTGGAATTATTGATGTCATTGAAATTACCAGCATCATTAAAACCAATAGAATCGTTAGAATTCCTGGGATCAGAAATTATTTCGTGTTCAAGCACGTATCCACGATAGCCAGCGTCGTTGACGACTTTTTCCAACGCAGCATTATACCAGTCTCCCACCAATTCGATGGTAGCAATTTCGGTGGCTAAGTTGACTGAGGGAGTGACGCCTTCGAGTTTGGACAACTTTTTTTCAACTCGACGCACGCAGGCCGCACATGTCATTCCTTCGACGCGCATTTCTACTCGGATTCTGCTGGCTCCAGGTGACACAACCTGTTGTAAGACAGCAAACCCATTCGCATCGCTTCTACCATTTGCTGTAGCTTCCTCACCGGATACATCACCGGACAAGCCATCAGCTATATTACTATTGGCCAAGGCACTGTCCAGATCCATCGCACTACTGTCCTCGCTGCCTGCACTGGGTTCACCTCCCGTATCACCGTCTGCATCGGCATCTACACAGACTGTATGATCCAGATTATCCAAGGCGGGTTCTCCGGCAATTGACCTAACCGGTATTTCTCCAGCAGTTACTAACACTGAGACAGTCGCACCGCTGGCTTCGGCCTGCTCAATGGCTGGATGTAAGGAATCGGGGATTGCTGCACCGCGCTCACTTACCCATCTGGGACTACCGAGCCACAAACTCTGGCCTTGCACGGTAGCGGATACGCCTCCACCTGGGTGGTTGGTAAAAGCGCTACTAGTTGGTATTTGTAGCCCCTCTTTTTGGGCTTGTTTTCGAATTGCCAGGGCCAAAGGATGTTCTGAGCCTGATTCAACAGCAGCGCCTAGAGCCAGCAACTTTTGCTCAGCTCGTTTATTTTGCCCAGTTTGTCCGCTTTCCCCGTCTGCTGCTAACAGTAAACTGCTTTTGAGTGGCAAAATGTTGTCAACCTGGATTCTCCCGGTGGTGACAGTCCCGGTTTTATCCAACACCACGGTATCGATGCGGCGGGTGTTCTCTAGAACTTCAGCATTGCGAATGACAATCCCTAGTTGGGCTGCCCTTCCTGAACCCACTAGCAAGGCAATTGGCGTAGCTAAACCCAAGGCACAGGGGCAAGCTACTACCAATACTGCCACTGCGCACGTCAAGGCCGTTGTCCACGCGTATCCCAACGATAGCCACACCCCGAAAGCAATCATTGAGAGCACGATGATTATGGGAACAAATACTGAGCTAACTTGGTCGGCTAACCGCTGGATGGGAGCTTTGCTGGCTTGAGCTTGCGTCACCAGGCGGCCAATTTGCGCCAAGGTGGTTTCTCGGCCAACGCGTGTAGCTTTGATGTGGAGCAAACCCCAAGTATTGACTGCACCGCCAACTACTGCGTCTCCGGGAGCAACGTCTTCGGGAATAGATTCCCCGGTGAGTAAAGAGTTGTCGACTGCGGAAGTACCTGTGACCACTACACCGTCAGTGGGAATTTTTTCGCCTGCCCGCACCACCATCAAGTCGCCCACCAACAATTTGGCCGCTGGAATCGTGGTCTCACCGGTTTCACCATTGTCACTACGCTTGAGAATTGTGGCCTCTTTTGCGCCCAACGTTAGAATTTCTCGCAGGGCATCTCCAGCACGATAACGCGATTTAGCCTCAGCCCAACGTCCACCTAATAAAAACACCACGATCATGGTGGCAGCCTCGAAGTACAGGTGAGCATGAGATTCGTGCATTCCCCGGGGAATGAGGGACATCGACATGGTCATCCCAATTTTGCCCGCGCCGCCAAAGAACAATGCGCCATAACTCCACAAACTAGAAACACAGACTCCTAAGGACACCAAAGTATCCATCGTGGTAGTACCGTGGCGCCCAGCTTGGCAGGCTGCTCGGTGAAATGGCCAAGCTCCCCACGTCACCACTGGCAAGGCAGCTACTGCTACTACCCACTGCCAGCCGGGAAATTGCCAAGCTGGAATCATGGACAGAACCATTACTAATAATCCCAGTGGTAGGCAGGCAAAGAAGCGGCGTTTTAGAACGGTGGCGTGCCTGAGTGTTCCTTCCCCGATTTCGGGTGAGTCGACCGCGTTCATTTCACGCCGACCAGGGCGAAGCCTGCCTCTTGTAGAACATTTTGCAGCGTGTCCTCACTCACCGGTTCTGCCACCCCGATAGTGACTGTCGAGACACCATCTGGAACCAACTCCACTTGGACGCTACCGACCTGCTCTAGCTCTTCCAATTCTTCGGTTATTCCCGCAACACAGTTGTGGCAGTGTAGACCCGAAACTTGCAGTACTTGAATTGCACTCATAATGACTCCTATCTGAATAACTAATGCCAATGGCTAATTACGATGGCCAGTTTGTGGTGCCCACAAATGACTGGTTCACCATGTGAATACCTATGACTTGATGAGTCTGGCAATTGCAGCCATGGCTTCTTGCACTTTCTCTTGGCCAGCTTCTCCACTTTCTTGGGCAGCCTGCACCACGCAGTGCGATAAGTGTTCGCGCAGCAATTCGATAGCTACCGCCTCCAAAGCCCGAGTAGCCGCCGAAATTTGGGTCAAAACGTCGATACAGTACTGGTCTTCGGCGACCATTTTCTGAATACCCCGCACCTGGCCCTCAATCCGACGCAACCGAGTTATATATTGCGCAGTATCGTGCGAATATCCTGCCATATCCCTCACCAAAGCACTAGCAACCCACATATCCCAACTATACCCCATGGGGGTATATTGATGATAAAAAAAGTAATTGCATAGTAATCTAACTAGTAATCCTAGTCAACTCAAACAACCAACACCTTCACTACCTGCTCCATCTCGACAAATAAAACAACAAAAATAATTCCAAACAGCAAAACGAGAAAATTTCACACTCAAGCTATTGCAGAAAACGCGATAACCTGAACATAACTACGGAAATTAGCTCGTTGGGAGGGATAGTGAGCTGGTATCAGCCGTTACGGCGTCTGCCAGAAGCCCACAGCCAACGGTTCTTGCGTGCAAAAATTTTGCCACTACTACCCGGATTAGCCGAGTCGATCGCGCTAACGGTGATAGCTGAAATCGCCGCCCATTTGCCGCTAAACTGGCCGCAACCAAAGACTTTTACCGACGCATTGCAGGTGCTGGCAGCGAAACGCGGCGACCAAGTAATTGAGCGAGCACAACGAATTTATTTTCAAAACCCTGGTCTGGACACTCTCACTGTGCGAGCAGTGGCGAAATTAGGATGGCACCTGGGGTGGCTGAGTCGCACCTATTTGTCGACAATCGTATTTTTCGGATTGGATAAAGATGGAAGTGCTGCCAAGGCTCTCACCCAGCTTCCCCGAACGGGTTATGAAAGTTTGATGACTTGGGGTCTGGCCTCAGGGAGTGCATTGGGATACTTTCAAAGCGGTCAAGTTCACCATTTTTTGTGGTGGGATTCGCAGCGAGCAGAGAAAAACCAGCCTCAACCTGAACTGCCGCCACAGCATCCCCTGCCCGCTGTGAGGCGGTTTCAAGCGCCACGCACTCTCACCGATTTGGCGGCAGACATTGAGGACATGTATTGGGCTGACGCATTTGGACAGCCCCTCAAAATTACCCGGGTTGGCAGCGGACAGGCAAGGCGTTGGCTGGTTTCGGTTCCGGGCACTGACCACATGCAGCCTCAATCGACTCAAAATGTAGCTGACTTGGAGTCAAATATTCGCGAAGCTCTAAATTTGCCATCCGCAATGCGCGTAGGCATGGTTCAAGCGATTCATGCAGCGATGGAGGCGGATGGAATTGCTCCAGCGGATCGTGTCCGGCAAAAAGTGCTGATTTGTGGTCATTCACAGGGTGGAATGGTGGCGGTGGCATTGGCTGCTCATTCTCCCGAAGAGGTTGGTTTTATAGTTGACGCAGTGATCACTGAGGGAGCTCCAGCCAGACGACTACGGGTTCGCCCTGACGTGGCGTTGTTGTCGATTGAACACGACCAGGATGTAGTTCCTAGCTTGGATGGCACGCCCCGGAGACAAATGGATCAGCGCGTAGTGTATCGACGCTCTTTGGTATTACCCCGTTTGTCTGCTTTGTTTTATGCTCATTCGGCCTCGACTTATACCGAAACTTTGCGCAGATTTGAGCGGCAGAGTCGCATCAGTCTACAAGGAAGAAGCCGTCAGGTAGCTGAGCGACTATTTGCCTATCTGCCACAAAATGGAGAAGAATGTCGCGTGACTCACCATTATGTGTGGCAAGAGGTACAAAAACCGCAGAATTCACAAAAAACTAGTGCTTGGGGAGAATACGTCAATTGGAATAGTCAAGTAGAAGCCAAAGCGGGCGCTAATACTGTGCAATTTGCAGGTGAATTTACTTTGCCCAAAGCGGGAGTGGTCCAGCCTTTGTCCGAGCGGGCAGAAGAATTGCGCGATGATTTCACTTCCTCTTTTTCTCGGATCCACGATTTGCTAGGCGGTGCTCACAGTAAAACACAGACAAGCAGCGTACAAAGACAACAAAACGGGGAAGGAGAGTCATGAGTAACACAAATAAATTTCCTAAATTCCCCAAAATTGAAGGATTAGGCGAATACGACGATTTTAGCGAATACGACAAACCAAATTCGTCTCAGTCGAAGTGGCTTCAGCACGCGAGTTTTCCCGACACGAAAATTCTGCCCGAAAAGTTGTCTCAAGCCAGGTTGCCCCAAATTCGCTCACCCCGCATTTTACGGGCATTAAATATGAGTGAAAAAATTTATCACACTCTCACCAAGAATTTGCATCGGCATTTGCCCGCTAGCCTCGACCAGGAATTGCGCCACCTGGTGTTAGAAGATTTGCAACACACTCATCGGGCTTTGGAAGGAGTACGAGTTATCGACTTGCAGCTGAAGCTGCGGCTAGCTTTTGGCAAGCCCACTTTGATTTCCGCAGATTTACTAGTAGAGGTGCGGCCCGCTGACATTAGGCAAATTGGGCAAATACCTGCCGATAGACAGCAGACACAGACACCGCAACAATTTTTCTTAGTAGATTTGTTCTCTCAACTGGTTGAAAAATTGTGGGATAATCCTCTGCTTGCACCCGTAGCAATCAGAGCGCGGCTAATGCAAGCTACCGGTAGTACCGAGATCCCGTCGATTGATTCTAACCCAAGACCCACCGAAAATCACCAACACTTTGCTGAATCGGCAATTTTAGCCGATATGCGGGTTTTAGGTTATCCAGATGAGATTGCTCGTCCGGAAGATTTGTACGCAAACTTTGGGTCACCAGCCGCTGACCCAAAATGGCGGCCATAAGCCACAGCTGTGAGGATAACGATCTCCGTCAAATAAGGTAGGTTAATCCCCTTCACCTTGTTCAGTCAGGTTTTAACCACACGCTCCAAGCGCCCCAAAACTAGAAAGCAAATAAACTCCCAGCACACTTATCCAACCGAGTCTGCACCCGGTGAGAGTCGCCAAAGCAATAACTTCCTTACCAGATTCGGGATTCTCGCAGCTACAGATAGGGTATGCTGACGAAGAACCCCACCCAAGTAACTGTATAGATAGCTACTCGATGGAAAGGTCGAATTCTGCGGCGGCTTGTTGCGCAATATTGGCAGCAACTCCCACATAAGTAGCGGGTGTCAGGGCCAAAAGCTGCGCTTTGACAGTGTCTCCAATCGGCAAGTCGGCCAAGAAATTCGCCAAGGTTTCCCTGGTGACTTGGCGGCCACGCGTCAATTCCTTTAGAGCCGCATACGGGTCTTTGACTTGGGAGCGACCACAAGCATCCTCGACACGGATAGCTTGTTGAATGGCCTCTGAAATAACCTCCCAGTGGTGTTCCAGGTCGGCCGCCATCGCCTCCACATCCGCAGCTAAACCACCTAATCCCTTTAACAAGTTGTCCAAAGCCAGAAGGCTGTATCCGAAAGCAACCCCAATGTTGCGTTGCATGGACGAGTCCGACAAGTCTCGCTGCAAACGCGACGTCACCAAGGTCTGGCTCAAAACGTCCAGGATGCTGCACGACATCTCTAGGTTAGCCTCAGCGTTTTCAAAGCGGATTGGATTTACTTTGTGGGGCATAGTCGACGAGCCAGTGCTGCCTTGAGCCGTCAAGTCCTGTTTGAAATAGCCCAGCGAAATGTAGAACCAGCAGTCGGTTGCTAGATTGTGCGCAATCCGGTTGAAACGCGCGATATCCGCGTAGAGTTCAGCTTGCCAGTCGTGGGATTCAATCTGCGTGGTAATTGGATTCCAGGTCAACCCCAGATGCTCGACGAATCCACAGGAGATGGACATCCAGTCGGCAGCTGGAACTACCGCCAGATGGGCTGAGAATGTGCCGGTAGCACCGTTTAGCTTACCTAAATACTCAGCCCGGACAATGTGTTTGTATTGACGGGTAAGTCGGTGTGCAAAAACACCAATCTCTTTGCCCAAGGTAGTAGGGGTAGCACTTTGCCCATGGGTACGCGACAACATTGGTACATCCGCCAGCGCACTCGCCATTTGCGAGAGTTTGACGATTAGTTTTTGCGCTTTTGGTAGCCAGGAATTTTGTGTTGCTCCCTGAATACATAAGGCATACGACAGGTTGTTGATGTCTTCAGAAGTACAAAAGACGTGCACTAATTCTTGTAATCCCGGCAAAGCCGAGGGAGGAGGAGCCGCTGCTAAGTGTTCACGAATCAGGTACTCAACTGCTTTCACATCGTGGCGAGTAACCGCCTCGAATTCAGCTAGTTTAGCTTTGATTTCTGCTGTAAAATTATTGGGCAGTTCGCGCAAATATTCGATGTCGGCCGCAGTTAATGGTTCCACGCCTTCCAAAATTTGGGTGGCGGTCAAGTAGATCAGCCATTCCACTTCGACGTGAATTCGCGCTTGGTTGAGCGCATCTTCGGATAAAAACTGGGAAACCGGCTGGCACTGCGAACGATAGCGTCCATCCAGGGGAGAAATGGGGGCATCAGCTAACACTGATTGTTCCCAGTTGCATTTTGGGGCTTTGTCGATTGGAAGACTCATAGTTCAATTATGACCTGCTTGAGTAAAAATCGCATCTTTGGCCGTTTGCGGGCTACTTGAAAGTAGTTTTGACACTGAAAATCCGCCTTTCCACAGGCTAAATTCCCGGGAGTTTTCCACAGGCAGCAAAATTGGGTGGCGTAGTGGAGTGAATTTGTTTCTAGCGTGTAGGCATGACGACATCATCTCTTCCTCCACTGTCATCTCTTCCCCCTCTACTGAAAACTCCTTCTGTAAGTACCATCAAGGAGTACGTTGACGAAATTGCGGTGAGTTTACCGATGGCAACTTGTGCTAGTTGGTCGGGAGTGGCGGCTGAACAGGCTGCACTGTCTCATGCCCATTTGTTGTCCTACTTGTCGTCACTGGAGTCCATGGTGCTAGAAGCACAGCAAGTACTGGACACATGAGGGTATGATGAACACGTTTTGGGTGGTTGAGGGCAGTTATACGTCCGTGGATTTGGATGAGTTAGCTGAAGCCGCTTGGAAAGGATCTGCCACTTTAGAGTTGGTGCAAAATTTACGAGACCAGGTGAAGTCCCAATTCAATTCTGCTGACTCAACTTTGGCTTCGCCAAGTTCACTTTACCCTGAGGCTGCTTTAGCCAAGTTTCAGTATGCGTTGGAATTTTATGGACGGTTTGATTCGGTAGGTAAACAACTTGAAAACGATCTGGCCGATTATGTCGATTGTCTGCGGGTAACAGGCATGATCTATGCGACGGCCGAAAGTGATGTAGCCAGTGTGATGAAGTTTAGCCAGATTCCACTTGGGTCGGAGCAATCGCATTTGTTGGCTGATACTTGTGGTGCGAGTTTGTTGATGTGCACTGCGGATGCGTGGAATGCGGCCAGGACGGGTAAGGGTACCTCTCTAGAGGGTTTGGTAATGGATGCGCTGGTAGCTGACTTAGCTAACGATTGGGGGTTGAGTGTCAAACAAATAACTAGATTTTTTCGGATGTGTGGAAAGTGATTACCGCCTTGTGGTTAGGGATCCGCTCTTGGCACGAGGTCGTGTTGGTAAAGGGTGCCGATGGATACACTTACGTGGCGATTTCCGATATTGATGATTCGGGGAATTTGCTTTTTGAAATGGTGCCTTTGTTGGATGAATCTGGCCAGTTAGTTGACGATGCGTTGTCTGTATCGAATGTGGATTCGTCCTTGTTTGCGCAAATTATCCAGGATCTGTCGTCAGCCGAGCTACAAGCTAGAGCTTTACAGACGTTTACGGCTGACAGCGGAGTCTATGAAGCAACTCCAACCGAAACGCCATTGCCTATAGCGGATGCTTTAGGGCGGATTAACAATTTACGTAGTTCGGCCGAGTCCGGTCAATTGGAGATTTTGCATCATCAAACTGAGGTGGATGGGCAGATAGTTGATTCGTGGAGTGTGATTATTCGTGGCACAGTGTTGTGGGGTCCAGGTACTTCTCATCCCCAAGATTTGGAGTCGAATTTACAGGAGGTAGCCGGGGAAGTGTCAGCTCAACGCACTGCGATTGTCGCCGCGATGGAGCAGGCAGGAATTCAACCCGGGGATCCGGTGGAGTTGATTGGACATTCACAGGGTGGGATTATGGCCGTGGCCTTGGCAGCTGATACAAGCATCACTGGTCGGTACAACATTAAGAATGTGGTGACAGCTGGCTCTCCGGTTGCGACGATTAGTAATGACTCTGAGATTCCAATGGTACATATTCAGAATTTAGCGGATGTGGTTCCAGCGTTAGATGGGGGAGTGGCTGCTTCCAATTCACAGATGACGGTATATTTTGATGGCTCGCAGATAAATGTGGGGAAAACAGCTGGAGCACACAGTTTGGACTTATATGTTGAGGCAGCAAGACAATTGGAGCAAGACCAAGTTGTGCCTGGATTTACACAAAACCGACAAAGTGAGTTGTATTTGACAGATGACACTAAATCTGAGTCACTGGTTTTTGACACTTTGCGAGTTCGACAGGCTAAATCA
>CBCPNB010000032.1:0-31925 GCA_965120455.1 uncultured Actinomycetaceae bacterium
ATGCTGCAAACCCAGGCTACTCAAGGTATTCACCCCGGGGAATTAGTGGATCGCGTCTGTTCTCCAGCAGGAACTACGATTGCAGGCTTATTGGCTGCCCAGGAAGCTGGTTTGGCTACTGCTCTCACTAAAGCTGTTGATGCTACTGTGCGGCGCGACCAGGATTTAGGCAAGTAACCCTAAATTTTGTGACTCCAATCCCGCGAACTTGGACGCAGTCAATTTGCGGGTTAAATTTGGTGTTTGGTATCGATGTTGAAGAATTGATAGAAAATTGTTGGTCAAAATCTTTGTTGAAGTGGAGTAAAAATGAGTGACCCGACGCCCTTGGTGCCTGCTAATTTGCCCTTTCCTCAAGTTCCAGATCGGGTTTCAACAGATAATCTTGAAGCTAAGTGGAGCCAAAAATGGGAGCAAGAGCAGACTTATCGTTTTGATCGCAGTGCTAAACGCGAGGAAGTGTATTCGATTGATACTCCGCCTCCCACGGTGTCTGGTTCACTGCACATTGGTCACGTATTTTCGTATACACACACTGACACGGTAGCTCGCTTTTGGCGAATGCGCGGCAAAAAAGTGTTTTACCCCATGGGTTGGGATGACAATGGGTTGCCCACTGAGCGGCGGGTGCAAAACTATTTTGGGGTGCGCTGCGATCCGTCTTTGCCCTATGACCCCAACTTTGTGCCACCTTATGAGGGCGGAGAGGGAAAGTCTGTCAAAAACCGCGACCAAAAACCAATTTCGCGACGAAATTTCATCGAGTTGTGTCAACGTTTATCTCAAGAAGACGAGAAACAATTTGAGAGCTTGTGGCGCTACCTGGGATTGTCGGTCGATTGGTCGACTACTTATCAAACGATTGGCGAGCAGGCTCAAAAAGTGGCTCAGGCCTCCTTTTTGCACAATTTAGAGCGAGGAGAGGCCTACCAGGCTGAAGCCCCCGGTTTGTGGGATGTGACCTTCCGAACTGCGGTAGCTCAAGCGGAAGTAGAAGCCCGCGAATACCCCGGTTTTTATCATGCTTTAGTGTTTCACGGCGCCAACGAGGACGTGGTGATTGAAACTACTCGCCCTGAGTTATTGGCCGCGTGCTGCGCGTTAATTGCTCATCCAGACGACCGGCGCTACCAGCATTTATTTGGTCAAACCGTGACTTCACCTGGATTTGAGGTGGAGGTACCGGTTTTGGCGCACCCAGCTGCCGAAATGGATAAGGGCGCAGGAATTGCCATGTGCTGTACCTTCGGTGATGTAACTGACGTGCAGTGGTGGCGGGAATTGCAGTTGCCGATGCGCGTGATTTTGGATAAGGCTGGGCGCATTATTCGAGGTGTACCTGAATGGATCACTAGTGAGCGAGGGAGCAGCCTCTACGAAAGCATAGCGGGCATGACCACGTTTAGTGCCCGCAAACAGGTGGTTGAGGCTCTCAGTGATTCTGGTGAAATCAAAGGGGAGCCGACCCCTACGCAGCGAATGACTAGTTTTTTTGAAAAAGGCGACAAGCCGCTAGAAATTGTGGCTTCGCGCCAGTGGTATATTCGCAATGGCGGAACCGATTTTACTCGCCCGAGTAGTCAAAAGAATTTATCGCAAGAATTGTTGGATCGCGGCCAGGAATTGGGTTTTCATCCTGATTTTATGCGGGTGCGCTACAATAACTGGGTAGAGGGTTTGAACGCTGACTGGCTGATATCGCGGCAGCGTTTCTTTGGTGTGCCCTTGCCGCTGTGGTACGAGATAGAAGCAGACGGCACGATCAACTACGACAAGGTATTGACGCCCAGTATCGACCAGCTGCCGATTGATCCAACAGTTGATGTACCAAATGGATACAGGGAAGAGCAACGGGAGCAGCCAGGTGGTTTCCACCCAGAAGTGGACATCATGGATACTTGGGCGACTTCCTCGCTCACACCACAGATTCCCACTGGCTGGCTATCCGACCCGGATTTGTATCAGCGGGTTTTCCCCATGGATTTGCGAGCTCAAGCGCAGGACATTATTCGCACTTGGTTGTTTTCCACGGTTTTGCGTTCGCATTTGGAGTTTGGGGAGCTGCCTTGGAAGAATGCAGCAATTTCTGGCTGGATTTTGGATCCGGATCGCAAGAAAATGTCAAAATCCAAGGGCAATGTGGTCACTCCCATGGGTTTGCTGGAAAAGCACGGGTCGGATGCGGTTCGGTATTGGTCGGCGGCTGCCCGGTTGGGAACTGACACGGCCTTTGATGAAGCTCAGATGAAAATTGGCCGCCGTTTGGCAATCAAGTTGTTGAATGCTTCCAAGTTTGCTTTGACTTTGGCTTATCCAAATGCTAGGAATGCGACAAAGACAGAGAACCAGACGGATGCAGCTAACTCGAAGCCAGCTAGCATGGCCGACGCGCCAGGTAGTGCAGGTAGTAAGACAGCAGGCCAGTTTATGGGTAGTCAAACCGATGTGTCTGGTTTGCAATTAGATCCAACTTTGGTGACTGAGGCTTTAGATCGATCGATCTTAGCTGAATTAGCGCGCGTCATTGAGGTGGCTACTCGAGCTTTTGAAGCCTACGATCACACGCGGGCTCTGGAGACCACGGAGACTTTCTTTTGGACGTTTTGCGACGACTACATCGAATTGGTCAAAGAGCGTGCGTACAACCGGTTAGGTAAATGGAATGAGACGGCCTCGCAGTCGGCTCGCTCTACCTTGGCTTTGGTGGTTGACGCCGTGTTGCGCTTGTTGGCCCCCTTCTTGCCGTTTAGCGCTGAAGAGGCCTGGTCCTGGTATCGTCCGGGTTCGATTCATACTGCTTCGTGGCCAACTGCTAGCGAATATCGCGTTAGCAGTGATGGTAGCGGCAATAGTATTGTAGGGCGTGGTTACTCTGCTTCTAGCACTGTTACCAGGGTTATTGACGAGGACGAAACTGGTTCTACTGTTACTAACGGTGCACCAAATGTGTCTGCTGAATCATCTCTTATTGCCAGTGATGCTTCTTTGTTAGAACTTGCTTCGCGAGTCCTGGTGGTGTTGCGCCGCGTCAAGAGTGAAGCTAAGGTCTCTCCTCGGACCCCGTTTTTGGCCTTGACTCTATCGGCACCAACGACGGATTGTGTTGGCTTGCGCTCAATTGAAAGCGATTTGCAGGCGGCCATGCATATTCAAGGTGAATTGCAGTTGCAGGCTAGCGACACAAACACCGCTGCTACTCCAAATACCACCGTCGAGACAACAGCCGACACAAATGGAGCAGAAAGCACAAATACAGCGGATGCTGCCAGCGCCGCAGCAATCAGCGTCGTCAGCTTCGAGTTAGGAGAGCCTCCAGCAAAACCCAAGAAAAACTAGCAGCGTGCTACGTGCTAGCTGGCTAGTTGTCGGTGTATTCGCGTTTGATGGCTTCGTGGTGACGAATCACTTCTCGCACCATGAAGCCTAAAAACTTTTCTGCAAAATCTGGATCCAAGCCAGCTGATTCAGCTAGTGCCCGCAGTCTTTTTACCTGCAATTCTTCTCGCTGTGGATCTGCTGGCGGTAAGTCAAATTTAGCTTTGATATGTCCTACCCGTTGAGTGCATCTAAATCTCTCAGCCAAAATACAAATTAAAGCTGCATCGATGTTGTCAATGGTTTTGCGTTCTGCCGCCAACTCCTCTGGCACATTCAACCCAACGGATGTATTTATCTGAGTCGACGCATCAGCTTCGCCAGCAGCAACGGTTTGACCAAGCCCAGTGGCCCTGCCGAGTACAGCATTTTCACTGGATGCAATATCACCAGATACAGCTACTCCGCCCACTAAGGCTGCTTGCGAAAAGGACTGCTCAGACGCAGGCAAAATGGCCTCAGAGCGCTGAACAGAACCAGTACCAGCGTTATTATCAGTATGCTCAATAGGAGATTTTTTACCAGTCATCAGTTCGGCTCGCCTTTCTGCCACTAACCAGGCTGCTGCCACCGTCCTGGTTTCAAAAACGATTGGCCTGATTATGCAGACTTGTATTCGCTTTCTCGTTCCATTTCTACAGTTATCACCTGTGAAGTCAATCTGCCATCGCTGCCCAGATCGATTCGCACCGTGGTCACATCCAGCATGCTAGGGATTTCAAACATCAGGTCAGCTAATGTGCTTTCCATGATTGAAGCCAGGCCACGCGCCCCGGTTCCTTGCTCTTGGGCTTGGTGGGCGATGGCCTTGAGGGCATTGTCGCTCATCACCAGTTGTACGCCATCTAGTTCAAATAAGTACTGGTACTGTCTGAGCAAACAATTTTTTGGTTCAGTCAGGATTCTGACTAAGTCTTGTTCAGTCAGAGGCGCGGTCGAGGTCAGCACGGGTAGGCGACCAATGAATTCAGGGATCATCCCGAATTTGTGGAGATCATCAATCGTGACGCGACTGTACAAGGTCTGCGGATCTGGCTTAGCCTCCAACTGGGTGCCAAAGCCAGTGGATTGTTTGCCCAGTCTTTGCCGCACAATGTCTTCGATGCCAGCAAACGCGCCCGCCGCAATAAAGAGAATCCCTGAAGTGTTGAATTCCACAAATTGTTGGTTGGGGTGTTTACGTCCTCCTTGTGGGGGGATAGAGGCAACCGTGCCTTCAATGATTTTTAGTAAAGCTTGTTGAACGCCCTCCCCTGAGACATCTCGCGTAATAGAAGCGTTGTCGCTTTTTCGCCCAATTTTGTCGATTTCGTCGATGTAGATGATTCCGCGTTCAGCTTTGGCGATGTCACCGCCTGCTTCGTTGATTAGTTTCAGCAGAATATTTTCTACGTCTTCGCCGACGTAACCTGCTTCAGTCAGAGCAGTAGCATCAACGATACAAAATGGCACGTCCAGTAATTTGGCTAGAGATCTAGCTAAATGCGTCTTTCCGGTTCCAGTTGGCCCTAACAGCAAAATATTGGATTTGGTGCCCTCTAAATCCTCTTCGCTGCCTCGACTACGGGCGCTCAAACGCTTGTAGTGGTTGTACACCGCAATGGAGAGAGATTTTTTGGCATTTTCTTGGCCAATTACCCAACTGTCTAGGAATTCGTAAATTTCCCGGGGACGAGGTGGCAGCAGTGATCGACTTTTTTTAGCTTCAGCTTCTACGCGTCTTTCTTCTTGCAAGATGTCGACGCAAGCGTCTATACATTCATTGCAAATGTAGATGCCTGAGCCGCCAATGAGTTTGCGCACCTGCTTTTGGCTTTTTCCACAGAAAGTACACCGAAGTATTTCAGCATTGTCAGACAGTCTGCTCATACAGTCCTACTTTCGGTTGTAACCTGTCCCCTAGGCTCGGCTACTCTTGCTTGGGTAAACCTCACCATCGTCGGAACAGTTTCTAGATGTCACACCCAAAGATGAACTATACCGCAAAAATTTTCAATGTGCGCTAGTCAAAATTGGGGATGCAAAATCCGCAAAACCCTGCTACACCACACCTGCTGCTATCTTCCAGTGCTTACCTATTTATGGGAACTCTAACCAGCAGACAAATAGGTTGGCAAGACAATGCGCTCTCTCTACAGCAAGGACAAGATTCTAGGATCCCCGTATTCTCCAGATTTCTTGGATTCTCCCGTTTCCTAACTAGGCAGCTGCTTTGCGAGATTCTAGTACTTGGTCGATCAGCCCGTATTCTCTTGCTGCAGCGGCAGTCAAAATCTTGTCCCGCTCGATGTCGCGGCGAACTTGTTCCACTGATTGGTGGGAGTGTTTGGACAGCGTCTCCTCTAACCAGGCACGCATTCGATCGATTTCGTCGGCCACGATTTGAATATCAGAGGCTTGTCCTTGCATTCCTTCCATGGCGGGCTGATGAATCAAAATCCGCGCATTTGGCAACGCTAACCGCCTGTCTTTGGAGCCCCCAGCCAGTAGGACAGCGGCGGCCGAAGCTGCCTGCCCCAAGCAAACGGTTTGAATGTGGGGACGAATGTATTGCATGGTGTCATAGATCGCAGTCATCGCCGTAAAAGAGCCACCGGGAGAATTGATGTACATGGTGATCAGCGAATCTGGATCTTGACTTTCGAGTACGAGGAGCTGTGCCATCACGTCGTCCGCTGAGGCATCGTCAACTTGGACTCCCAAAAAGACTATGCGATCTTCGAAAAGTTTCGCGTATGGGTCTTGACGCTTGTAACCGTAGGCAGTGCGCTCTTCAAAAGTTGGAAAAATGTAGCGAGCCTCAGGCATTTGGCGGGCAATTGCTTGGAAGTATGGTTTTGTCGATTCCATTTTGATCCCTTGTCTTCGTTCTCTTCCCTTGCCCTACCGTTGTGCGCGTCCCACGGAGCGCGGATCAGTTACCACGTGATCCACGAATCCATATTCTAAAGCTTCTTGGGCAGTAAACCACTTGTCGCGGTCGGAGTCCGCCTGGATTTGTTCCACCGTTTTGCCCGTATTTTCAGCAATAATTTCAGCTAGTTCTTGTTTCATAGCTAAAATCAGGTTCGCGTTGATACGAATGTCACTAGCTGTCCCCCCGGCTCCCCCAGAGGGCTGATGCATGAGCACCCTGGTGTGAGGAGTGATGTAGCGCTTGCCTTTAGTGCCCGCAGTCAACAGGAATTGTCCCATGGAGGCGGCCATCCCCATAGCCACTGTCACCACGTCTGGCTTCACGTACTGCATAGTGTCGTAGATCGCCATTCCAGCAGTCACCGATCCACCTGGGGAGTTGATGTACAGATGGATATCCGCCTCGGGATCTTCCGCCGCCAACAGCAGCATTTGCGCGCAAATTGCGTTCGCATTATCGTCGCGGACTTCCCCGCCTAACCAAATGATCCGCTCGTCCAACAGTTTTTTGTAAACGCTGTCATTTAAACTGGCGTGTTCACTGCTCACCGCGTTCTTTGGTGCATTCGTTGTAGCTTGAAGCTCAAACAACACGCAGACTCCTTCCGTGCGAACCGATGCCCTGAATCGCTTGGGCCTTCATTGTCCTGTACTGTTGCCGTAATGTTCCACCTGTCGCAGGCTCTGTTACTCGTTTACAGATTCATCTTGTCTTTTCCTACGAGCTCTAGGAGTTCCCTCGTGCCTGTCCATGCCAAACACAGACTACAACGACAGTGAATCTTTTCCTAATATGTACAGAGTTTTTCGCTATAGGCGCAGGCTAAATTGCGCGCACTCCTCTCCTAATTTTTCTAATTTGTCTACCATTTCCAGAGGAAAAGGAACCAGTAAAGAGACCTTGAATTTGACCGTCTCTTTACTGGTGTCTTACTCGACGTTTAGGTAATATATTCTGCCAAGTAGCACCATTTTCTAGCTAGTTTTACTTAGCTGAGCAATTGTTTTGGCAAATTTGCTGACTTGCTCCCAATCTGTGTAAATGTATTCTTTGCTCGTATCAATTTCTCCCCCGGTTTGTTTCATAATTAATTTGATCAGGAATCGGTCATACCAAGAGTAGCGTGGATAAAGTAATGCTCCGGCAATAACTTCACTGTGGTCAGGTCGCCAAGGTGATTTTGTCAAAAACTTTTGAGCATAAGCATTAGTTTCTGGAGTCCTTTTTTCGGGTTTTCTAGCCACTAGATTGACTGAATAGAAAGCACTCGGAATAGCAGTCAACTGGGCGATGTATTTTTTGACAAATTTATGCACCTCTGCACGATAGTAGCCGTAGCGAATGGAGGCACCTAGAACCACTTTGTCGTATTTTTCCCAGTCTATCTTACCAGCAGTGTGTAGGTTAACTACCTCTGTTCCTTTTCCTAGCTCTGCTAGTTTTTCAGCTAGATACTCGGCAATCTTTCGGGTATGTCCATCTTTGGTTGAGAAAAGAATTAGTATTTTCATTATTGATCCTAATTTGTCCTAAAGCTTCCGAAAGCAGCTCACCTACGAATAATTACTGGCCCATGTATATTTGCCAGCAATACCCGTGTGTTGACAGACAAAATACAAAGCCAGCACATATTGTCTCTAGAAAAACAAGCAGATTTCACCTACACACATCAGTTAGATACCGAATAGCTGTCGACCGTTCAATCCGCACTGACACACGCACACATTCTAACCAGTTTCACCACAACCTTGCCGTATTCCAAGTAAAATTCGCCACTTTTGCACACGCGCACAGGATCGGTGCACACTGCCCCACCATCTGGTCGACGAATCCCAGTCCTAACATCTCTTCGATTTTGAATGCTGCCGCCTATCCACATCCTGAAAAATACCTACCGCCAGAAGAAAAGGTACCCCCAGCAGGGGCACAGTACTTGGGCAATTCTTTGCCAGAGATTGCTGCCGATGCTCTCTACCAGAGGGAAGTACCCACATCTACTTGAGAGACCACGAACTACGCTCGCTAGGGTGCGAGAAGCGTGAACTGACAAATCCCAATCAACCCCAACTAGACAAGCTCGAGATTAGATGATAGATTCTTGCGCAGTGCAGCTGAGCGCTACTAACCTAGCTTGACTGTGGTTGCAATTATTGTAGGAAGGAATGTGGGCGTGAACTGTTGTATGGCCGCTTTGATGAGCATGCGAATGCTTTGCTCCCGGTCATGCTGTCTGGTTTTACCGCCACAAAGCGAGTGAGCTGACGTCTAGTTGTCACTTCGCCCATGTCCGGGAGCGCTCACGAATCCCGGCTTCATTTTGTCCCAGTGCTTTTGTTGCGATACTCCGTTGTGATTGTCACGGTGCTTTGAAATCCGGGATTTTCTCCTTCTGCTAGTCCTACCAATTTGGTTCTAGCTCTGCCAGTTCTGAATCTGCTCTATCGATTCATTTGCAAATCCGACGAGTAAACGCCATGTTCTCTCAAATGGTTTGAGAGTCCCAAATAGTTTGCGACTCTGAATATTGGAGCTCCCGACAATTTGGCATTTAGAACGATTTGGCGCTTTTAGAACCAGACAATAAACCCAGTTCAATCATCCCCGTGATTCTCCCTGGCGGCTTACAACCGTCGCCAATTATTGGCGAATCACTAACACTAATCCCAAAGGAGTCACCGTGTCGGACCTGACTAACCACCCCCAGCACGTCTTCAACTTTGAAACCCTCCAAGTTCATGCCGGTCAAGAACAAGCAGACCCCACCACGGGAGCCAGAGCCGTGCCGATCTATCAGACTACTTCCTATGTTTTTGACAACGCACAGCACGCAGCCAACCGCTTCAACCTCTCGGATGCGGGAAATATTTACGGTCGACTCACCAACAGCACTCAAGAAGCGCTGGAAAATCGCCTCAACGCTCTTGAGGGCGGGGCTGCAACCCTAGTAGTAGCCTCAGGAGCGGCAGCAATCACCTACACCATTGAGGCTCTAGCCCAAAATGGTGGCCACGTCGTCTCTCAGCAAACTATTTACGGCGGTACCTACAACCTGTTGTCTAATACTCTCGAAACCCTCGGGATTAACACCACCTTCGTTGACATCCACAACCTGGAAGAAGTCAGAGCCGCTATTCGCCCCAACACGCGCGTCATCTATCTAGAAACGCTTGGCAACCCTAATTCGGATATCCCCGATATTGACGCTATCAGTCAGTTAGCACACGAACACCAAATTCCTGTCGTCGTAGATAACACCTTTGGCACACCTTACTTGATCCACCCATTTGAGCATGGGGCAGATATTGTGGTGCACTCTGCCACGAAATTTATTGGCGGTCACGGCGTAGCCCTCGGCGGAGTCATCGTTGATTCCGGGAAATTCGACTGGCGCGCCTCCGGTAAATTCCCGCAAATTTCTGATCCCAATCCAAACTATCACGGGATTTCTTTCGTAGATGCTGCCGGTCCGGCTGCTTTTGCCACCTACATTCGGGCAGTCTTCCTGCGCGACCAAGGAGCAGCAATCTCGCCTTTCAACGCGTTTTTGCTGTTGTTAGGCACCGAGACTCTCTCCTTGCGTTTAGACCGACACGTTGCCAACACCAAGCGAGTCGTCGACTTTTTGGCTCAACACCCCAAGATTGTGAAAGTCAACCACCCCAGCTTGCCAGAGCACCCCAATCACGAACTCTACCAACGTTACTTCCCCAACGGGGGTGCCAGTATTTTCACATTCGAAGTAGCTGGTGGCCGCGAAGCTGCCTGGAAGTTCATCGACCGACTGCAAGTGTTCTCCCTGTTGGCCAACGTGGCTGACGTAAAGAGTCTGGTCATTCACCCGGAAACCACCACCCACTCGCAGTTGAATGAACAGCAACTCCTGGAAACTGGCATCACGCCCGAAACTGTGCGCCTCTCCATTGGCACTGAGCACATCGACGACATTCTCTGGGACTTGGAACAAGCTCTGGCAGCTCTGTGAGCTTTGTAGCAATAACAGCTGTAGTTCTCTAGCTCTAGGACTGCAAAAGAATGCGAAAACGGCACCTCTAAAGTGACTGCGGAGAACGATTAGGTTCGCCACGCAGCCGCAAGGGGAACGCAAAAACAACGCAAAAACAGACCCTAGAGCAAAACTACGGGCAAGACAACTAAAGCACCCCGAAGAAACATGAACAGCATGAGCAACGCGAACTAATTCAATTCAACAAAGCTGTGGCCAGTCGGATACCGGCTGGCCACAACCCTTTACTGTACTCAGTTACAGGAGCAAATAGTTCACACTACTCACCTATTACTACAGCGACATATCCAACGAGATGCGGCCATCAATCGCCCCACGGCGCATCCGGTCGAAAATATCGTTGATATTTTCCAGTGGCTCAGGAGCCACGTGAGCTTTTACCGCCCCATTTTGGGCAAAAGCAATAGCTTCCTGCAGATCTGCTCGAGTCCCCACAATTGAGCCTCGCAGCGTGATTCCATTGAGGATCATGCCAAAGATTTCCACCGGGAACTCCCCGGGCGGCAACCCATTCATGGACACTGTTCCCCCGCGACGCACTAGTTTCACTGCTTGAGCAAAAGCCGAAGGAGACACAGCGGTAACCAACACACCGTGTGTTCCCCCCTCAGTGGCGTTGCGAATCTTTTCCACCGCGTCCTCAGTCCTTGCGTTTGCCACTATCTCCGCACCGTATCGCTGTGCCAGCTCTAGTTTTTCGTCAGCCACGTCAACTGCAGCGACCCGCAAACCCATTGCTTTCGCATACTGAACAGCGATATGACCTAAACCGCCAATACCGGAAATTGTTACCCATTCACCGGGGCGGGCCTCTGTCATCTTCAGCCCCTTGTACACGGTCACACCGCCACACAGAATTGGCGAAATGTTGACAATCTGGTCGTGCGATAGCTGTGGATCCAATACCCCCACGTAGTCGGCGGCCCCAACCGCGTACTCGGCAAACCCTCCATTGACCGAGTAGCCCCCATTTTCTTGCGACTCACACAGAGTTTCCCAACCTTGGTGACAGTACTCGCAGTGACCGCAAGCGCTGTAGAGCCAGGGGATTCCCACCAAATCTCCCTCTTGCAAGTGGGAGACCCCAGCCCCCACCTGCACTACGCGCCCCACGCCCTCGTGGCCAGGAATTAAATCGCCTTTGGGTTTGACCGGCCAGTCGCCCTCGACTGCATGTAAGTCTGTGTGGCAAACACCGCAAGCTTCAATTTTTACTAATACTTCGCCCGCACCCGCTGTAGGTACCGGAACTTCCTCTACCACCAACGGTTTGCCAAACTCTTTAGAAACAGCTGCCCTCATCGTCTGTGGAATTGTCACAACCATCCTCCTGTCATCAATTAACTATTTGCAAACTAGGACCAGTCAAATTGAGATTCTTGAAACTATTACCTGGTCATCTAATTTGTTCAGTCTCTCTTCGATTCTGCGGTCGTTCCGAAAACCGTTACCCCACCTGAGTGCACGCGACGCTGCGTACGACCCGTCGTCTTCCGCTCTCGAACGACAACTCGATTATAGGACTTAGGTCATGTTTTTGTCTAGCAAAATGGACAACCTAGTCAAAATCGGTCTTTCTGACACATGATATTGGTTTACTGCAGGGAGCAGGAGGATCCGATGACTTTGCAACAACTAAAATACATTGTCGCCATCGCCGAATCTGGCTCCATCACTAAGGCGGCCACCAAATTGATGATTGCCCAACCGAGTCTATCAAAAGCACTTTCTGATTTAGAAAAAGAAATGGGAATCACCATTTTCTATCGCTCTAATCGGGGTGTGTCATTGTCGGAAGAGGGTTCTAAATTTTTATCGTACGCTCGCCAAGTGGTTGAACAAGCTGATTTATTGGAACAACAATACAAACATCGAATTCCTTCACGGAGAATTTTTGCAATTTCTTCACAGCATTATGCGTTTGTGGTAAATGCCTTTGTAGCCCTGGTTCGTGAATACGAAGAAAATAAGAGCCGCTACGAGTTTACTTTGCGAGAGTCCCGCACTTCCGACATTATCGAGGATGTGCGCACCTTTCGCTCCGAGCTAGGCATCATTTTTTTGAGCGATTTCAACCGGAAAATTCTACTGCACATGTTAAGTCAAGCTGATCTAAAATTTACTAGTATTTTTACAGCCCTTCCTCATGTTTTTGTTAGTAAAAACAATCCTTTAGCTGTATTGTCCTCAGTAACTTTAGCTGATTTACGAAAGTATCCTCGACTTACTTATGAACAGGGATTGGATAACTCATTCTATTTCTCTGAAGAATTACACAGCACGGAGGAGAATGCCCGCAGTTTAGTGGTCACTGATCGAGCCACACTCTTCAATCTTTTAATCGGTCTAGGTGGATACACAATTTCTTCTGGCATTTTGAGCAGCGATCTCAATGGCACCGAAATTGTTTCCATTCCCCTAGAGAGCAGCGACAAAATGGAAATTGGCTACATCATTCCCAACGACCGACCACTCAACCAGATCAGTACGCGCTATTTGGAGCACTTGCAAAACTATATCGACAGAAATGGGTTAGCCAAGGATTTCTCTGTCAACTAGCTCTAACTAACCCTAATCCTGCCGAGAATCGCTCCATACCGGGAACCGTTGTCGCGTCATCGTCAGCAACAAAAGTGACAGCAGTTTGTAAAGCTCATTGGGGAATTAAGGGAATTACACATACTCATTCCCTCCTGCATTGAATCCATCCATCTATCATAGATAAAAACTATATCTATCTATATAAAACCGGTATTACCCGTATACCTGCTTTTGTCTATAGACTTTTGGCAACCTCAGTCCGAGGCCAGAAACGTTGTCTTGACTGGAAGAACTCTAAGCTAAGGAAAACGAAAATGCTCACTTCTATCGTTGGCTATCCTCGCGTCGGTAGTTTGCGCGAACTCAAGTTTGCTACTGAACAATATTTCCGAGGTGAAATCAGCGAAGCTCAACTGCAAGAAACCGCGCAGCAAATCCGCCAAACCCAGTGGCTGACCCAACAAAATAGTGGCTTAGATTTAATTCCGGCGAATGATTTTTCTTTCTACGACAACGTTTTAGATATGGCCATGCTGTTGAACATCATTCCGCAACGCTATCGAGATTTACATTTATCGCCATTAGACACTTATTTTGCGGCAGCTCGCGGTTATCAGGGTCAGGCCGGAGACGTCAAGGCTTTGGCCATGAAAAAGTGGTTCAATACGAACTACCACTATTTGGTACCAGAATTCGAGGACACGACTCAAATTTGTTTGGCAACTACTAAACCATTTGACGAGTTCCAAGAAGCTAAAGCTTTAGGAATTACTGCTAAACCAATGTTGATTGGCCCATTCACCTTGTTAAAATTGGCGCGTTACACAGGGGAAAAAACTGCCACAGATTTTGTTGACCAAATTGTGTCAGCTTACAGCCAAATCCTAACTAAATTTGCCGAGTTGGGTGCCATTTGGGTGCAGTTCGACGAACCATATCTGGTTTTTGATTTGACTGACTCAGATATTCAGCTTTTAGAGAGCTTATATGGGCAGATTCTACAAAATAAGGGCACGGTGAAGGTTCTGCTGCAAACTTATTTTGGGGATGTGCGCGACTGTTACCAAAACCTGCTGGCCCTGGACTTTGATGGAATTGGCTTAGACTTTTTAGAGGGCAAGCAAAGCGAAAAATTGGTCAAAGAAAATGGGTTTACATCCGATAAAATTCTCTTCGTCGGTATAGTAAATGGTAAAAATATTTGGCGCAATGATTACGCTAAATCTTTATCTTTGCTGGATAAATTAACTGGGCAGGGAATTGAAGTGGCTTTGAGTACTTCTTGTTCGCTGCTGCACGTGCCCTACACTCTCTCCGATGAAGATGGTTTGCCGAGCAACTACAAACAGTACTTTGCTTTTGCCACGGAAAAATTGGGCGAGCTAAGAGAGTTGAGTGAACTCTTTGCTTTGCATAAAACTGTGCGGGAAACATCCGATGTCTATCAGGCGAACCAAGAATTGTTTGCTCATCCTCGCCCCGATAGCACTAATCCTGCGGTAAAAGAGCGGGTCGCTAACATAAACGTTGATTCTTTTACCCGCTTACCTGCCTTTGATGAGCGCGAGCAGATTCAAAAGCAACGCTTTGCGCTGCCACTATTCCCGACTACCACGATTGGTTCGTATCCGCAGACCCCAGAAGTGAAGGCAAATCGGGCGTCGTTTAAAAAGGGAGAAATTAGCGAGGCGCAATACGAAGAGTTCAATCGCCAAAAAATTGCCGACTGTGTGCACAAACAGGAAGAGATTGGCTTAGACGTCATTGTGCACGGGGAGTTCGAGCGCAATGATATGGTGGAATATTTTGGTGAACAGTTAGCGGGCTATTTGTTCACGAAACAGGCTTGGGTGCAGTCTTATGGGACGCGCTGCGTGAAGCCGCCAATCATTTGGGGTGACGTGTCTCGGCCAGCTTCAATGACGGTGCGTTGGTCCGTGTATGCACAATCTTTAACTGACCGCCCGGTTAAGGGAATGCTCACTGGTCCGGTGACTATTTTGAATTGGTCTTTTCCGCGCGAGGATATTTCTGTGCAGGAATCCACTTACCAGATTGCCTTAGCGATTCGCGATGAAGTATTGGATTTGGAAGCGAATGGCATAAAAATTATTCAGGTGGATGAAGCGGCTTTGCGCGAAAAGTTGCCGCTGCGTCAAAGTGACTGGTTTAGCGAATACTTGGATTGGGCAATTCCAGCCTTCCGGTTGGTGCACAGTGGGGTACGGCCGGAGACGCAGATTCACACCCACATGTGTTACAGCGAGTTCACCGATATTGTGCGAGCTATTGACGACATGGATGCGGATGTGATTACTTTTGAGGCGTCTCGCTCTGACTTGTTGATTTTGGATTCTTTGCGGGAAGCGAATTTCCAAACTGAGGTAGGGCCGGGAGTGTACGATATTCACTCTCCTCGTGTGCCTTCGACGACGGAGATTGTCCGTACTCTGCAAAAGATGCTGGGAGCGATTCCAGCCGATAAGTTATGGGTGAATCCCGACTGTGGCTTGAAGACGCGCGGTGAGAGCGAAACTTGGGCTAGTTTGCAAAATTTGGTGGCGGCAGCAAAAGAGTTGCGCAATGAAAACTGCTGATCTGTTTGCGGGGAAGAACTCCGCGGACACCCGTTCGAAGACGATTTTGTCTTACGAAGTTTTTCCGCCTCAACCGCAAAATCCCTTGGATGGCATTTACCAAGCTTTGGATGAACTCAAACAGTTGCAACCGGATTTCATTAGTGTCACTTATGGTGCTGGTGGGGGCAAGAATAATCAGACGACGCTAAAGATTGCTGAGCACGTCAAAAAGCTGGGCATCGAGAGCATCGTACATTTGCCATGCATCACTTTGACGAAGGCGGATGTGGCAGAAAAACTGCAGAGTCTGCGCGACTTGGGGATTGAGAACGTGTTGGCTTTGCGCGGGGATCCACCTACCAGTTTATCGGCAAGTAATTTACCGGTGCAATCTGATTTTCGCTTTGCTTCCGATTTGGTTGCGTTCATTCGGGAAACGACGGGTGACTACTTCAATATTGTGGCTGCTTGCCATCCTGAGGGGCACGTTGAGGCTCCCAACTGTGTGGCTGATATCCAGAATTTGAAACGCAAGGTGGATACTGGTGTCAACCAGTTGATCAGTCAGCTGTTTTTTGACAACGACTATTTTTACGCGTTTTTAGAAAGGTGCGAGCTGGCAGGAATTGACGTGCCCATCCAAGCAGGAATCATGCCGGTGACGAACAGAAAGCAGATTGAACGCATGACTAGTTTGTGTGGAGCGACTATTCCAAAAAAGTTTGCTGCCATGATGGAAAAGTTCGAGGACAACCCCATCGCCATGCAAGATGCGAGTATCGCCTATGCAGTGGATCAAATCGTCGATCTGATTGCTCAAGGAGTAGCGGGAATTCATCTGTACACGATGAATAAACCGTATACTGCGCGAAAAATCTACGAAGCGATTTGCAGGTTGTAACAATTGCAGATACTTCATTAGCGCTATGTATGCACAATCTATGTGTATTGTACATACATAGCGCTAACGCTGTATTACTCTTGACTCGGTTACCTACTCAAAGAAACAACAAGAGTGGTTTTCTGGACGAGATTACTCAGATTTTGCAACAAATCTGAATGGAATACAGTACAAGAATCTCAGACAAACTTTAGGTAAGTCCAAAAAGTATGAGATAAAAAATTCTCTGGCTATCAATGCTGTGGCATCGACAGCCAGAGAGGCGATTAGAATAATCCAGACGAACCGCGAAACAAGCCTGATCCGCAGCGTAACAGGATACAGCCCCAGCCTATGGGACTACACCTTTGCCAGTTCACGAACCATCGAACAGTATTTTGGAACCGCAAAGATCAGGCCAGTTTCGGTTCGCAACTGGTTTAGCGGGCAATGTGCAATCCGGCTGAACCAGTGGTTGCACGACCGCGACTACCCGGAGTGGTGTCAATTGGGTCACCGTACCAGGTCATACCGGTGTGGAAGTCCACCGGATCCCACTGCAAGGGCTCCCAGTCGGGGTCAAAGATCAGGTAACCACCAGCGTAGATTTCCACGCGGTGACCACTACCCGGATCGAACACGTACAGGTACATGGCCTGGCCAATACCGTGCTTACCTGGACCCACACCAATTTCGACATCCAGGTCAGCCAAAATGTCAGCGGCAGTCAAAGCATCAGAGAAGCTCTCCAAGTTGAAAGCCACGTGGTGCATACGGGTGTTCATCTCGCTTTGGTTAGCCACCATCGCCAGGTCGTGCACCTGAGGGGTCACACTCATCCACGAAGCCATCAAAGTGTCAGGGTGGTTTGCCATCATGGCAAACTCGCGGCGCTTGAAGCCCAAAACCTCACGAACCCACTTTTCGGCACCGTTGATTTCGCTCGGCAAAACCTGACAGTTGTAGTGGTCAATGCGACGCACCGCAATGCCGCGACGACGCGACGAGTTGCTGGGGAGCTTCGAGCGGATTTCTTCCGGAGCCTGTGGCTTCGACATGTCGTAGTACAACTCGAATGGGTGCAGCGAGCCGGGCACCAGGAAACGCACAGCCGTACCACGACCACGCTCGGTGTCCGCTGGAACTTCAACGGTCTCAATTTCCTGGCGAGCTAGTTCTTCGGCGAATAGCTCCACATCCTGAGGCCTCTTTACCCGGAAGCTGTAGGAATTGACAATATTTTCCTCTTGCTCAGTGAGCACCAAAGAGTGGTGACCCAACTCCTGGTAGCAGCGCAGATAAGCCTTGTTACCATCACGCTCCACCTCTTCCATGCCCAAAGTGTCACGGAAGAACCACAAAGATTTCTCTAGGTTAGCCGTACCCAGGTTGATGGTACCGCACTGAGAGATCTGGGGACCCGGATCATAACGGTCAGACCACACTGTCATTTTTGTTACTCCTTGTTTAGAATTGCGCGATCAACGATCGCAGAGGCTACTTGTTTATTCCTCGGGTTGTCAGCCAGGAAGTAATCACCTGGTTGAATTCTTCGGCTCTCTCCACCTGTGACCAGTGCCCACACTGGCTAAAGATGTGAGCGTCAGCATTTGGTATTACTTGCAGCAAATCCCACGTCCGCGATACTGGAATCACTACATCTTGAATGCCATGAATCAGCAGCACGGGAACTTCGAGTTTGGCAAGTACATCGAAATCTAGCGGCAGCTCGGTGCGGTCCCGATCGCGAGCCGAAACCACTTCAGCGAGCCGGTCGCTAGCAGTATCGTTCAGGGCAGATTCGTAGCGCAATGACACCAACTCGTCAGTCACCAGGCTCTTGTCCACCACGAACATTTCTAACGTGTCGCGAATTCCCTGTTCGGTCAGAACCGGGTTTTTGTGTGCTTTGAGAGCAGTCGTCAGCTTGGCTCCGCCAGTTCCCATGGATACGATGCCGAGCAGTCTGTCGGGGTGGTCAATTGCAAATTGGAAAGCCAGCCATCCGCCCAGAGAATTGCCCACGATCCAGGTTTTTTCAATTCCCAGTGCGTCTAGTACACGGATCGCGTGTTCTACCCACTCGCGGATTCCATAGGCAGTGTTCGGAGCGACGACGGTTTGTCCGTAGCCAATCGAATCAATGGCAATGCATCGACCCACTTTAGAGATTTGCGGCAGGTTCAACCACCAGTTGGCAGCGGCAGTAACCCCAGTTCCAGAGCCATGGAGGAACAGAATGGGGGTTCCCTCCCCTAACTCGTGGTAGTGAGTCAACTCGCCAGGAGCAGTTTGCAGCCACTTGTCTTCGAGACCAAAAAATGGGTCAGTCTTATAGTCGGGAATGTCAACGGTTTCACTCATGAAGGTTTCCCTTTTATTCAGGTTTGTTCGTGTTAGTCAAATCCAAAGCGATGTCGGTGAGCATGTCTTCTTGACCACCGATGAGTTTGCGCGCCCCCGCTTCGACCAAAATGTCGCGAGCATCCAGCCCATAGGTTCGCCCGATCCGCTCAGAGTGGCGCAGGAAGCTCGAATACACACCAGCATAACCAATGGTGAGGGTTTCCCTATCCACTTGCACGGGGCGCTCATGCAAGGGACGAACCAGATCGTCGGCGGCATCCTGCAAGGCAAATAGGTTAGCTTTGGGCTCCCAACCTTCCAGAGCCATGACTGCCACCAGTGGTTCAATCGGAGTGTTCCCTGCACCAGCACCGTGACCAGCCAGTGAAGCGTCAACCCGATAAGCTCCAGCCTGCACAGCCACAATTGAGTTAGCCACAGACAAAGACAAGTTCTGGTGTGCGTGGATGCCAATCTGGGTTTTTTCGTCGAGTACTTCGCGGTAAGCTTTGATCCGATCCACCACGCCTTGCATGGTCAAGCGACCAGCTGAGTCAGTCACGTACACGCAGTTAGCACCGTACGATTCCATCAATTTAGCTTGCTTAGCCAAACCCTCGGGCTCAGATAGGTGCGCCATCATCAAGAAGCCGGATACGTCCATGCCGAGCTCGCGGGCAGCAGCAATATGCTGAGCCGAAATATCAGCCTCAGTGCAGTGAGTAGCCACTCGGACACTGCGCACGCCCAGCTCATAGGCTCGCTTGAGTTCGTGGATAGTACCAATCCCCGGCAAAATCAAGGCAGTGAGCACCGCGTTCTTGACTACTTCGGCAGCCGCCCCAATCCACTCCCAGTCGCTGTTCGAACCCGGCCCGTAGGTTAGGGAAGAGCCCGCCAAGCCATCGCCGTGTGTCACCTCAATCGCGTCAACCCCAGCTGCATCCAAAGCAGCCGCAATTTCAGCTACCTTTTGGGGACTGAGTTGATGGCGAACTGCGTGCATCCCATCGCGGAGCGTTACATCTTGCAAGTACACCTTCGGAGTACCGCTCATAGTTTATTTCCCCTCTTTCGCGCGCGCCACGACTAGTGCTTCTGCTGTCCGCATTGCGGCACTGGTCATAATGTCCAGGTTGCCCGCGTAAGCAGGCAGGTACATTGCTGCACCCTCTACTTCCAAGAAAATCGAAACTCGTGTGTACGATCCAGAACGCCTATCTTCGGGCAGCAAAGTGTCTAATTCTGACCCTTCGTCCAGGAACTGAACTTCTTGTTTGACCCGATATCCCGGCACGTAGCCGCGAACCTTTTCGGCCATTTGTTCAACTGAGGCCGCAATCTTGGCTCGGGTTTCCTGATCTAAGCGGTCGACCACCACCTGGACGGTGTCTCGCATCATCATGGGTGGCTCAGCCGGATTCAAAATAATGATTGCTTTGCCACGAGCTGCTCCACCGATCACTTCAATTGCTTTAGCAGTGGTTTCAGTGAACTCATCGATGTTGGCGCGCGTACCCGGGCCAGCTGACCGGGAAGAAATCGAGGCCACAATCTCGCCGTAGTGCACAGGAACGACCTGGCTGACCGCAGCGACCATGGGGATAGTGGCCTGACCACCACAAGTAACCATGTTGACGTCGTCTGCCGCCAAGTTGTCGTCCAAGTTCACCACTGGAACCACATACGGACCGATAGCGGCAGGCGTCAAGTCGATTAGCAACTTGTTGTAAGGAGCAAGAGCAGCGGCATTGAAGTGATGTGCTTTCGCGCTAGTCGCATCGAACACCACTTTGATATCCGCAAATTGCGGCATCTTGATCAAACCCTCGACACCTTCAGCACTGACGTCAAACCCCAGGCGCTTTGCCCGAGCCAGACCATCCGAGGCCGGATCGATCCCGATCAGTGCAGACATTTCTAACACGTCCGAGAGCTGATCAATTTTGAACATCAGGTCAGTACCGATGTTCCCTGAGCCAATAATAGCTGCTTTGAATCCCAATTCTTTCTACTCCTTTGATGCAGTTGCGCTAACAGAGCCGAGACCAGAGAGCGTGGCTACGACAGTCGTCCCCGGCGGGAAGAGCACCATGGGCCCGAGAGCTCCAGACAAAACCACTTCACCGGCCTGCAGCGGTCGCCCTAAATTGCAGGCGGTTTCTGCCACCCAAACGAGCGCATTGATCGGGTCTCCCAAACAGGCCCGGCCGTTACCGGTGGAAGCCACTTCGCCGTTACTGGTCATCGACATCTCTACAGCTACTGTGTCGATTTCACTCAAAGATTTGCGCTCAGGTGAGAGAACAAATAGTCCACTAGAAGCGTTGTCAGCTACCGTATCCACGATCGTGATATCCCAGTCACGAACGCGGCTATCGACAATTTCGAGTGCAGCTGCGACTTCACCAACGGCGTCAATCACATTTTCCCGGGTGGGGTCAGTGACGTCTTTGGCCATGATGAAAGCGATTTCGGCCTCCACTTTGGGCTGCATGAGCCGCGAAGAAGGTATCTCATCCAGATTAGAAACATCCATCGATGCCAGCAGCACGCCAAAGTCGGGCTGATCCACACCTAACTGCTGTTGTACGGCAGGAGAGGTCAAACCAACTTTGCGCCCCACACGAGGATCGGTCTCACTTTCGAGCGACTTGATGTTTTCCTCTTGCACTACGTAGGCGGCGTCCAAATCAGTCCCAAGCAGATCCCGCACCGGCTCGGCCGGCACGCCCGTTTGGGCAGATTCTCGCAAACGGGCGGCAGCCTGTGAAATTTCTTGTTCTCCAGCTTTCACGCCTGCACCCTCTGCACCGAAGACTTCGTACCAGAAGAAGAGGGAGCGTTAGCTGGAATGGGGGCGTCAGAGCGCAAAGACACAGCCTGAGCCAGCGAGTCCAGAGCGCGGCCAGCCTCCTGAGCGATACTTACGGCCGCTACAAAACGGTCAGGGCGCATGAACACAACCGGGGTGGGACGACTGTCAAACCATTCCTTGAGTCGGCCGGTCACGTCACCAACAACAATCCCGTCTGGATCCTTGGGGCGATCCAAGCCGCACTGAACGGTTGGACGCACCGACACCAGCACTGCCCCGAGGCGACGCAAAATGTCGCGCTGTTCGGGAGTAAACAGGTTTTCAGGGTTGCCACCCCACTCCAGCACTGCCCACCGGTAGCCAATTACGTCGTCCAGCAACTTCACTTCACCACGGGAGCTGGAAACCTTGGGCTGGGGGAATTGCATCCCAACTGGGGATTCTAGGTTCGGTGAACTCTTGCGTACGTGCAATTCCGTGTAGATTTCTGGATCCGACCAACCAGCGCGCAAAGTGCTGGCGTCCACAATCGCTCCGCGAGTGTAGCGCGGCATTGGCTTGTAGCGCATCTGGGCGAAGTAGTCCTTGACCTGGGGAGCCAGGTTCAACAAAGTGGCAGCAGCGTCACGCAAACCAGCCACTACAGGGCTGGTGGGCTTCACCACGCGACCAAAAGCAGTCGACAAGTCAATCATGGCCTTAGCGTGAGCGTGGCGCTCTTCCTTGTAGGTGTCCAACAAACGGTCGTCACACTGCCCCTTAATAACCGCAGCCAGCTTCCAAGCCAGGTTCGTGGCGTCGCGCTCACCAGTGTTCCATCCCTGGCCCTGCCACACTGGCATCAAGTGGGCAGCATCCCCGGCAATGAAGATACGTCCCTTGCGGAAGTCACCGGCAATGCGACTGTGGTGCGTGTACACGCGGGCACGAATAATGTCTAGAGAACGCGCGTCGGGAACGTGTGGCAACAGCAGCTTGTCCACGAAGGCTGGGTCGTCGACCAAGCTTTCTGGCTCGTCGTCAAAGAGCATGAACTCAAACCGGCGCACAGCCTGAGGCAACCCCAAAGACACGTAGGGGCGCTTCGGGTCACAACCCAAGTAGATGTTAGGAGTGCCCAATGGGTCGTTACGAACGTCCACCACCAGCCAGCGAGTTGAGGGAGACTGGCCTTCGAAAGTCACGCCCATGTGCTTGCGGGTTTTACTCTTCCCGCCGTCAGTACCAACCAGGTAGGAAGCGCGGTATTCGAACTCCTGGCCGGAGTCGGTCACACCGGTGACTTTCACACTCGTGCCCTCGTCGGACAAAGTGTTGACTTCGTGACCAAATTTGACAGTTACGTGCGGGAAGCGAGCCAGACCCTCGTAGAGAACCCGGTCAACTTCTGGCTGACTAAAGGCGTTACGACGCGACCAACCGAATTCGTCAGTGCTTGGACGGATTTCTGTGATCTGTTTTCCACGCCCGTTTACCAAACGCATGATGTGCGAAGGCGTGGTGTAAGGCAGAGCCTTTTCCACCAATCCCATGGTTTGCACCGAACGCAGCGACTCGTCATCGATTCCCACACCACGCGGATAGTCGATTAGTTTGGGCAGTGCCTCTAGCAAAGTGACACTGACCCCCTGCAAACCCAGCAGGTTCGCCAAACTCAAACCAACTGGACCGGCACCAATAATCAGTACATCCGAATTGTTTTTCGCGCTATCTGTCATCGTCGACTTAGCTCCCAAATCATCTCGAACTGCATCTATCGCACATTCTTGTGCGGTAAATGAAATATCAGAATTCAAGCTATTACAGAACTTTGTACGTAGTCAAGTCCGTGTCCACTCTATGTTCACTATGACTATAATCACATAAAAATTTATAAATTAAATTCGTTTTTCCAGTGCTCTTTCTAAGTCCACAACGCATTCTTTGACACGTTCAACCGCCCCGCGCGCCACATCTTCGCGGTAAGTAATCAAATTGAGGCAAGCTGCAAAAGCGCTGCTATTGACTTTTACGGGAACCGCCAAACCCCAAGCTCCTCGCTCAACTTCGGAAAAAGTAATCACGTAGCCAACTTCGCGCACAGACTGCACCATTTCGCTGCCCTCATCTTCTGGCAGCAAGACCGAACACAGAGCATGTCCCGCCGCACCCCGATCAAGGGGATGGCGACTCCCCACAGAAAAAGCAATCCGATACGTAGTTTTCCTGGGCTCCACCACCAACAAAGCAATGGCTTCATCCTGTTCGGATACCAATAGGGCAACTGTAGTTTTGAGTTCATCCGCCAAAGTTTCCAAAAACGGTTTCGCAACATGTTTTAGCGTCTCATAGCCAGCGGCCCGCAACTCCAATAGACCCGCTGCCCCCCGATAACGGGCATCGTCGCCTCGAATAATCAGGCCAGCACTGGATAAAGTCACCAACATTCGGTAAGCAATCGTGCGATGTACCCCCAGCAAATCCGCCACTTCCTGGATGCTCAAACCGTTGGGAGCCTTCACCACCTCGCGCAGCGCCAGCAACCCCCGCGCCAAGGTCTGTGCGCCAGAAACTTTCCTATTACCATGCACCAACCAAGCACCGCCTTACTGTCTTACTAACAGAGACCAATTTTCACATATGGCATTGCTTACGATGCAAATTCCTAGTAAGTTCACATTTACATATATAGCACACCGTTGTGCGCATATAGACTACTGGATCTTTCTAAGGAACTCATGTGACTAAAGACCTAGCAAGCGAGATAACGCCCAAAGCGCGCCGCCGCGCCATGCTCTCCAGTTTCTTCGGAACTACCGTAGAATTCTACGATTTTTTGCTCTATGGCACCGCAGCTTCTTTGGTATTCCCGTCGCTGTTCTTTCCTGGCGACGACCAACTAGTCAGCACTTTATCCTCCTTCGGAACCCTAGCTGTAGGTTACATAGCCCGACCAATCGGTGCAGTAGTATTCGGCCACTTTGGAGACCGATTCGGCCGGAAAAAGATGCTAATAGTAACCCTGATGGTAATGGGCGTCACCACCATCTGTATGGGACTTTTGCCCACATTCGAATCCGTCGGCATTTTGGCACCGATCCTGTTGATTGTGCTGCGCGTCGTCCAAGGTCTAGCTGTTGGCGGTGAATGGGCCGGAGCCGCCCTCATGTCGATGGAGCACGCCAAACCCAAGAACAAAGGCTTTGCCGCCAGTTTGGCAGCCGCCGGTAGCTCCACTGGCGCAGTACTAGCTACCCTGATTTTGACACCGTTTTCACTGCTACCAGACGAACAATTCCTGGGCTGGGGTTGGCGCATACCGTTCTTGATCAGCGCAATTTTGGTAGTCATCGGCTTTTTGATCCGCCGCAGTGTCACCGAGTCTCCAGAATTCGCCAAAGCCCAGATCAAAGCCGAAGAAGAAGCCAAAAACCAGATCCCACTGTTCACCGTGTTCCGCAACTATCCTCTGCGTGTTTTGGCCGGGGCGGCCGGGGCAATTGCTCCACTATTTATCCAGTCAATTATGGCTACCTTCGTTTTGAACTACGCGTTATTGAAAGGATACACGTACACTCATGCCCTGGCATTGGTGACAATAGCTAACGCCATCCACAGCTTTACAATTCCACTATCAGCTACTATTACCGACCGGGTGGGTCGCCGTCCCGTTATGATAGTTGGGGCAATTATTGGCATGATCTTGATTTGGCCGATGTTCTACCTAATCAACCTAGGACAATGGTGGGCACTACTGCTGGCCTTCATCATCGGTAACCCCATCATTCAAGCCAGTATGTACGGCCCGCTCGGGGCGTGGATTGGCGAAAAGTTCCCCGCTGATGTGCGCTACTCCGGAACTGCCGTCACCTACCAGATCGGCACCACAATTGGCGCTGGGTTCGCTCCCCTGATTGCCACCAGTCTGCTCCAAGCTGCTGGCGGCGAAGATCCCATTTACGTGCTCTGGTTCTTTGTGGGACTCTGCGTCATCAGTGGAGCGGCCTATATTGTCTCCAAGGAAAACTACTCTGACGTCAAGTAGTCGCCAAAGTTTCACAACTGAATAATTAATTCCCATTATCGGGAATGCCCTTGTGTATGGGTGTCTGTTGCAGCGAATGCTGTGGTGGACACCCATTATGCGGCTCAAATTGCGCAAGAGAACCCCGGGGTCGCGGTTTCCCTGCCACCGCGCCTGTATCCCGTCCATGTCGACAGAATCTACTCGCCTCCCGTACTTGATGCGGCTCTTTCGTCGATTCGGCTAGCGTACCTAGTCGGGACTATGGCGGCGGTATTAGTAGTTCGAGTCGCACCCATTCAAACCTTTCCAAAGATGGAAAATACAAGCAGAAAACCAAGGTGTCTTCTATGAAAAATGAAGCAAAAGTAAGCGGAGCCGGTGAAGCCGTCTCCGCCAAAACTCGACGCCAAATCATGCTGGCTAGCTGGTTTGGCACGACCACTGAATTCTACGACTTCATGCTCTACGGTGCAGCCGCATCCGTGGTCTTTGCGGACTTATTTTTTCCGGGCTCGGATTCACTAACCGGGGTTTTGTCCTCTTTTGGGACCCTGGCTGTGGGTTACATAGCTCGCCCCATTGGAGCCGTAGTCTTTGGCCATTTTGGTGACAAACTTGGCCGCAAACGAATGCTGATCATCACTTTGTCGATAATTGGAGCCACAACTATTTTGATTGGTCTGCTGCCGACCTTCCACACTGTTGGCTATTGGGCACCAATCATGTTGGTTACTTTGCGTTTCATCCAAGGTCTAGCCGTTGGCGGCGAGTGGGCAGGTTCTGCCCTCATGTCGATGGAGCACGCCAAATCTACTAGTCGCGGATTTGCCGCTAGTATTACTGCCTCGGGTAGTGCCAGTGGCTCCGTCTTGGCCACCTTGGTTTTGACACCGTTTTCTATGCTGCCAGACGAACAATTTTTGAGCTGGGGCTGGCGCATTCCCTTCCTGTTGAGCGCTGTGTTGACTGCAGTGGGCTTGATATTGCGCACTAAAGTGACTGAGTCTCGTCAATACTCGAAAGACAAAGAGGCTGACACCGCCACCGCTAAAGGACAGCACAAGCTGCCCCTACTCACTGTTTTCCGCCACAACCCGCTCCAGGTGCTCAGCGGCGCTGCAGGCAGTTTTGCTCCCCTATTCATTCAGTCGATTCTGGCTACTTTCGTGTTAACCTATGCGGTGTCAGTGTGTGGGTATTCGAAAACTGCGTCTCTGCTATTAGTGACAGTGGCTAACGCCATTCACGTGTTCACTATTCCTTTCTTTGCTAGTATCTCCGACCGAGTGGGCCGTCGCCCCGTCATGATTACCGGCGCTATTGTCGGGATTTTGTTGATTTGGCCGATGTTCTACTTGATCAACTTGGGGCAATGGTGGGCACTGTTGCTAGCCTTCATTATCGGTAACCCGATTGTGCAAGGGATCATGTATGGTCCTCTGGGGGCGTGGATTGGCGAAAAGTTCGCGGCCGACATCAGATACTCCGGGACTGCTGTCACCTACCAGATCGGCACCACAATTGGCGCTGGGTTCGCTCCCCTGATTGCCACCAGTCTGCTTGAAGCCGCCGGGGGAAGCGACCCGACGTACGTGATTTGGTTCTTTGTCGCACTCTGCGTCATCAGTGGTCTTGCTTACCTGTTCTCGCGCGAAAGCCACACAGCGGAGCTGTCGTCTACCACTACTGGCAAAAAAGACAGCTAGAACCGGAAATAGGAACACGATTGGGAAAACAGTTAGGAAAACTATGACCAGCATGCATCCGAGTAAAATTCGCAGTTTGAACAGGATAGTGACACTTTTTCTACCAAATATTTTGCGGGTTTAGAGATTGAGGGAATAGAAAAGAGGGAATGAGCATGAGTAAAGCTTCTATCGGTGGGAGGCGACTGACCCCTACCATGTTGGCCATCTTGGGGTTCTTGGCCACGGTCGGCCCGCTGTCGATGGACATGTATTTGTCGTCTTTTACGGATATTGCAGCTGATTTGGGGGCGAGCGCCTCGTCAGTACAGTTGACGTTGACGACCTTCATGGTGGGCATGGGGTTAGGACAACTACTTTTGGGGTCAGCTTCCGACATTTTTGGCCGCAAACGGGTACTAGTCACCGCGCTTGGTGTTTTTGTGCTCTCCAGCGTGCTGCTAGTGTTCACTCCATCGATAGAAGTTTTTATTGGTTTGCGCATTATCCAAGGTCTCAGTGGCTCAGCTGGAGTAGTTTTGGCTAGGGCCATTTCAGTGGATCTCTCCGATGGAGTAGGCGCTGTCAAAGCTTTGAGTCTGATCACGATGATGATCGGGGTAGGGCCGCTGATTGCTCCACCGATTGGCGCATTTGTGCATGGGTTTCTTGGCTGGCGGGGAGTGCTGGCCACTTTGGCTATTTTGGCCGTCGCCATGTTGCTGTTAGCCACCTTTTTTGTGCCAGAATCCTTGCCTACCACGCAACGACAGCCTGCTAATTTTCGAGCTATTTTTACCAGGTTCGGCATATTTTTGCGCGACCCGAAGTTTTTGTCGGCCGTAGGCGCGTTTGTCTGCGCTTACGGAGCTTTAGCTGGCTACATTTCGGCCTCTCCTTTTGTGGGGCAGACGATTTTGAACATGGGGTCTGTGATGTATTCATTTGGGTTCGCCATGGGGGCAAGCGCCATCATTATCGCAAACATCATCAACGCCCGGGTGGCCGCTACTGTGGGGCCAAAACGCATGTTATTTGTGGGGATTCTGCTGGGAATACTCGCTGCCGTAGCCTTGTTGATTCAGGTGGTGACTGACACTTTGACGGCTCCCGGGTTCGTATTCTCCGTGTTCATCATGTCCGGTGGAGTGGGGCTAACAATGTCCAACTCGAATGCGTTGGCGCTGCAGGATGCGGGCGAGGCGCGCGGCTCTGGTGCTGCTCTCTTGGGGGCTTTACAATTCATGGCTGGCGGAATCACCAGCCCCCTAGTTGGCTTAGCCGGGGAACACACTGCTTTGCCGATGGCCATCGTCCTAGTGGTTTGTATGGCATTGTCCTTGGGCTGTGGCTTGATTGCCTTACGAACTCGATGACGACGGCACCAGACCAGACAAAGCAAGTTAACAATCGTGCCCCTGGCTGACACTCGCCAGGGGCACACAAATTTCACCGGAGCAATCAGAGAAGCAGAATCACATCACCGGATATCGACAAAGTCGAAACGTACAACCTACGCCCCAGCGCACACCCAGATAACTCTGCTCTGCCCTCTATCTTAGTCAGCTAAATCTACTCCGCGTCCGTCTTTTCTTCCTTTGTGTCATCGCTTGCATCCCCGGCTTTGCTGTCAGCCGTAGCAGCATCGACGGCTTCAGCAGTGGCAGCCGCAGCTGCTGCTTTCCTTTCCGCTGTCAAATCCCGAGTAAACTCGGACAAGTCGACTTCGTTGCCCTCACTGTCAGTGACTTTCACCTCGCGCAGAGCCAACACTAGAGCCTTGTTCCTAGTCATATCTGCCGCCATGTTTTGGATTCGATTGTGGTCGGCAAATAGCTCGCTGTAGTCCATGCCCATTTGGCGAGCAGTCATAAACAAGAATTCCAACAGCTCGTCTTGATCCATTTGGACGTTGTTTTCCTCGACGAGCTTATCCAACAAGACTGTGCGACGCATTTCCCGCTCCAGCTGCTGGCGAATCTCTTCTTTTTCTGCCTCTTCGCTCAAGCGCTGGTTCAAGAAAGTTTCCACCGCAGGTTCTGGCAAGACGATACCCGACTCCTCGATCAGTTTGTCCAGCAGACGTTCGCGAGCCTGCACAACCTGAGTACCGCGCTTGTTCCGAGTCACGCCTTGACGCAAGTCGTCTAGCATTTCCGCAGCCGTGTCGAATTCGGAAACCATCATCGCGAACTCGTCGTCCACTTCGGGGAGCTCGCGCTCCTTGACTGCAGTCAAAGTCACCGACACTTGAGCTGTCTCACCCTCGTGTTCACCGGCGGGAATGGTCGAAGTGAACTCTACTGTCTCACCAGCCGAAGCACCAGTGAGAGCCTCGTCCTGTCCCTCCAGCATGGTGCCAGAGCCCAGCTCGTAGGACACATCACTCATCGAGTCGATTTCTTTGCCATCGATGGTTGCAGAAATGTCGATCGTCAAAAAATCTTGCTCCTGGGCAGCCCGCTCAACTGTTTTTAGCGTGGCAAAACGCGTACGCAGGGAGTCCACCTCTTTTTGGACGTCCTCATCCGTGATGTTGACGGCGTCCACTTCCAGCTGGTAGCCCTGGTATTCAGGCAGATCAAAGTCTGGTACCACGTCTAACTTCACTACGAAAACTAGTTGTCCGCCTGGCTCGCCTTTTTCGTTGGGCAAGCCGGTGACTTCCAGGTCAGGTTCGCCCAAGGCAGTCAGTTTGTTTTCAGTGATGGCTTGAGCTAAATATCCTGGCACCACTTTGTTGACAACTTCTTGGATCACTACCGCACGTCCAAACCGCTGGTCGATAATGCGGGGCGGAACGTGGCCTTTTCTAAAGCCGGGAATATTTACTTGTTGCGCTACATCCTTGTATGCAGCCGCAAATTGTGGTTCCATTTCCCCGTATTCTACTTCGACGGTAACGACAGCCTTGGTTGGCTCCGGGGTTTCAACAGTGCTTCTCACGGATCGAGCTCCACGCTATTACGTATTACGTTATCGACTAGTCATCCACAGATAAAAGGCCACGTTGATAGGCTTTAGCTAAACGACGCGGGATTCGCGCGTTGCGCCCGTCAACTTTCACGTTGTCCAAAGTTGTCAGCTTTGCTTTCCACGCAGAACGACGGGTACGGGTGTTCGCCCGTGACATCTTTCGTTTTGGGACAGCCATGCCGTACCTTCCTTCCTATCCCACTCACACTAAGGGGCAGCTACAAAGTCCAACGACAACTTTGCCACGTGAACTGAGCGGATGCCAAGCAAAATTTGCGGTTTTCGCTGTGAGATATCCCCAAACTACCTGGCTAACTGTTACAGCGTCCAACTCGTGTAAATGAGCGCAAAATTTGACGAGATTTTCCTTTGAAAATCGGCACATATGCTGTCGAGAATTCCTAAGTTTGCTCATCTATGGCATGCTTGTCAACATGGAAGCGATTGTCGTTGTCATTGTCGTGATTCTGATTCTGATTCTGGCCGCATTGATTATTTTGACCACTTTGTCTACTCGTCGTTCTAAGAGTAGGCGTAATGGACAGTATCGAATCGATTCGGTGTCAAGTCGCAATTACCGGATTGAGGCTCCTGAACCGGAAGAGGAGGATGTAGTTCGTCCGATTACGACTGTTTTCTCGCAGATTTTGGAGCAGAAGGCTCGCCCTGGTTCTGACTACTTATCGGCGGAGCAGCTGGAGACAGAGTTTCCGATTCACGTCAAGCCGGTAGAGGACACGATCAAGGAGTGGGTGCAGCGGCTGCGCCAACGCAATGGGGTGGCTCAAACTGGGGCTCCATTTACTGCTGCTAGTGCTTCTACCGCCCAGGCAGCGACTGCCACTAAGGTGACGGAGGAGTCTTTTGCCCCTGGCCACAACGAGGCGGCCGTGGTGCAGGAGATTATGGAAGCAATTGAGACAGGCTTCGACGAATACAACCCGAATGCTGAGCACATCCTGAAAGAGATTGTGGAGGCAATTGAGGCAGGCTTCGACGAATACGATCCAAATTCTGATTCGGTGATGCAGGACATTATCGGAGCAATTGAGGATGGATTTGACGGCTACGATGCCAGTACTGTAGCCACAGTTAAGGGGATTGTGGAGGCGATCGAAGCCGGTTTTAAACGGTGACGGGTTTTTGCTCTAGCAGTTATCTGCTGGAGCATTGCTTGTTTGCCGGACGCATGAAGGTAACACACTAAGGTTCAGGAGGAGCAGAAGGTGATCGCAACCAGCGATGCGGCTGTGGTGCAAGAAATTGTCGAGGCAATTAAAGCGGGTTTTGATCGAGATGATTCCGCTAGTGACGTCATGGTGGAAAAGATTGTGAAAGCAATCAAAGCAGAAGGTGACCTCCACGAGGCGACTACTAGTGGTTTGATAGTGGAAAAGATTGTCGAGGCAATCGAAGCAGAGTCCCCGAAGGCGGATAACCATAACGTCGCCCCGGTGGTGCAAGAAATCGTGGACGCCATTAAGTCGGGTTTTAGCGACTACGATCCTGATACTGAAGCAGTGGTCAAGGAAATCGTGGAGGCAATTGAAGCTGGTTTCAAACGCTAATTCAGCGCGATCCGACGGCGGAATAATTGGTTCGTATCATGGCAACAAGGTCGGTTGTGCAATAGCAGCGAGCTTGGACAGCTTGCATGAAAATCTCCGGGAACACTGAGAGCAAGGGGACCACGCGCGGATTGCCCAGCCAAAGTTTTAGCCGGGCAATTTTTATATTCCTTAATCTTGTCTGGTCTTGCTGTCCTCTCTGTCCCCTAC
>CBCPNB010000033.1:0-10615 GCA_965120455.1 uncultured Actinomycetaceae bacterium
TAGCTACGCATCTGCCACTACTGCCCCTGATTATTTACGTGCCCACGGCTTTTGAGCTGCCCAAAGGGAGCGGGCAAAAAACTCGCGAAGACTCTAACTACTCCGGAAAAATCCAAAAATAGAAGCTAGCCCAGAAATTTGATAGCTACGAAGTGGATGAACTCCGGGTCTCGTCGCAAATTGCACACTTGTATCCACTGATGACTAGCTCTTCCCAAGCTGCACTCACCAATACTGTCTCTTCCCAGGCATCTTTGACTAAGACCTTCTCTTCCCAGGCATCGACTAGGGTGGTGCTTGTGGTATAAGCCGCCGTACCCTGGTGCGATCTCTTCACGTGCGATTCAAAAGAGGAGTAGATGGTAAAAGTTTTGCCGCACTGACACTCATATGTGGTCTTGTGCTCTGCGTCGTGATATACCGTTTGGTACTCTGCCTCGTGGTAGACGGTCTCGTACTCTGCCTCGTGGTAGATGGTGGTCCACTCGGGAATCCAAGAATGGGTATGTTCCGTACTCGACGACGAGTCAGAGCTTGTTGAGCTAGAACTAGAATCAGTCCCACTAGTAGAACTCGAACTGGTATCAGTATCTGAAGACGCTGAAGTCGTGTCACTAGAAGTGCTGCTATCAGAGGTAGAACCGGTTTTAGCTGTTGATTCCTCTTGGGTGGCTTGTATGGCAGCAGTAGCGCTCTCAAGCACGGTAGTTGCATCAGTGTCGGGATGTGCGGTACTGTTGACCGCAAGTCTCTCGGCCACTTGTAGTCCCGCTTCTCCCGTCAAAGTTTCGTCCCCGTTTTTGATGGCTAGCGTCGCCTGGTCAATGATGTAGAGTAGATCATCTGCACTTACTTCTCCGGCTGCAACTGGCTCAAATTCAAAGGGCAGGTCGCCAGCAGTGACAGTTTTTGCATCCACTGCCTGTATCACAGAAGTCTCAGGCAGCAGATAAATGGAACCGTCGCTGTTAATGGGAGAAATAAAGGAAATTTCGTATCCTCCCGCTTCTGGAACTGGCAGCTGATATTCCTGGTTGGCATTGTAAGCGTGGTGGTAGTCCACGTCCGCTTCCTCGTTGACAATATGCACAATCACCGGCGAAGAAGTCTGCTCATCCCATCCTTCAGCTTCTACCCCCAGAGAGAGAACATAGGATGTCTCTTCTGAGGTGGCGGAAGTGGTTGAATTAGGCTCAGAGAAAACAGAAGCTAGAGCGTATCCCATGCCACCTAGAACCAGTGCCAATGCCGCAACCAAAGAGAGAACTTTTGTAGCTAGACTGCGCTTGTTGGGAGTGATGACAAATGGGTTTGCTTTCATGTCGCGGACAGTTTGTGCCACTTTTGCATCGGTGCAGGCAGCGGCAAAATCTTCTGGAGTGGGAACTTCGCCAGTCTCTATGTAAATGGCGTAGAGGGCAGAGACAATTTCCTCTACTTCGTTGCTCGAATCAGGAACCAGGTTGACGTTTAACTCCTGGCGAATAGCCCTTAGTGCCTCTTGTTGCGGAGCCACATTCGCTTCCGCTATTGCTGCCTCAATTGATTCCCCAACTACATCTTTGTAAGTATAAAGAACAACTTCCTTGGATACCTCGGATTTTTCGCCCATGTCGTGCTCCTTTTACGCAACAGATCTGGCGCTTTTAACGAAAACGCTTATCTAGGTGAATGTAGGGAATTGTTTGTATTTCAGGAGAAAACTTGCTACTTTGCGACGATTTCCCCCTATTCTTCGGATTCACCGTGATTTTTCTGTGCTGGTAGATTTCGACTTTGGGTCTTTATCCTATGGATTAGCGTACTACATGGTACACAATCTTGAATACGTACTGTGAACGGTAACATCGGGGTTTGAAAATACAAGCGCCCCAGCAGTCGGCACAACTGAGAGAATACAGCAAATAACACATGCTTGGATGACAGACTCTAGCCAATCCGGACGTGAAGAGCAATAAATCACACAGGTGATGAAGTGCAAGACAGTGATATAGCACGATATTGACTATTGACTGTTGACAATTGGGGCTAACTAGTCAACCAAAGTGGCAAAATAATCCTCTGGTGTTTCGCGGCGTCGAATCAGACGCGTCGTGCCATCCGTTTGCAATAAAATTTCGGCGCATTTGAGACGCCCATTGTAGTTATATCCCATGGAAAAACCGTGAGCACCAGCATCGTGCACCACCAGCAGATTGCCGATTTCAATCTCTGGTAGATCGCGATCTATGGCCAATTTATCGTTATTTTCACAAAGTGAACCGACCACATCGTAGCGTCGGATTACAGGAGAATCTTCTTTCCCAACCACACTAACATGATGGTAGGCGCCGTACATCGCGGGACGCAGCAAATTTACAGCACTTGCATCTACTCCCACGTAGTGTTTGTACGTGTGCTTTTGGTGTAAAACCCGCGTCACCAAAAAACCAGTGGGTCCAGTGATCCAGCGGCCTAGTTCACTAAAAATTGCCGGTTGTAGCCCAGCTGGCTGCAAAATATTCTCGTATTGCTGTGTCACTTGGTTGCCGATTTCAAAGATGTCTAGTTCTGCTTGTTCAGGCAAATAGGGGATTCCTAGTCCGCCAGCAAAATTCAAAAACTCCAGCTCAATGCCCAATTCGGCTTTGATTTCGACAGTTAAGTTGAACAATAATTCAGCTAACTTAGGATAGTAGTTTGCATCCAAGGAGTTGCTAGCCAGCATTGAGTGCACTCCTAGACGTTTGACACCCAAGTTGTGCAATTTGGCCAGAGACTCAAAAATTTGGTCGCGCCGCATCCCAAATTTTGACTCCCCCGAATTTCCCATCACTTGGTTATGGGCGTCGATCTCGTGCAGGGGAGAATACCGCACACAAGCAACTGTCGGCAAAGAATTAGTTACCTGATGGTAAAAATCAATGTACTCTGGGCCATCGAAATTGATGATCGCATTCAGCTCTTTCGCTAAAACTTCATCCTCTGCCGGAGTATCGGAAGAAGTGAACATGATTTTTTCACCGGAGAGGCCAACGCGCTCAGCCAACATTAGTTCAGTCAAACTAGCGCAATCCACTCCACAATCTAATTCTTTCAGCAGCTGCAAGATTGCGGGATTGGGCAGAGCCTTAACCGCAAAGTACTCTCGAAAATTGGGCAATTTACTAAACGCCTGCTGTAAGTCTTTGACGCGCCGAGTAATCTGGGCAGCGTCGTACAAATAAAACGGGGTTGGATACTCTTTGGTCAACTGTTCCAGCTGCTCTGCGGACAATGGAAGATGTTTAGGGGACAGAGTTTGTTTGTGCATGTTGGTGAACCTTTCCCGGGAAGTCTGCTTTGACTACATCTAATTTGACTACTTCTATCTTGACTACAAACGCAGGCCGGTTAAAAACTTGAGAAATTCCAAACCGCTCTCTAAGGCGCGTTCATCTAGGTCAAAATGTTGAGTATGCAAGGGGGCATTTTTCCCAGTACCCAAAAAGAAAAACACGCCTGGACACTGTTGTTGATAGAAAGAAAAATCTTCCGCCGTCAAATGCGGTTCAGCCAATAAATGCAGCAAACCGTTAGAATCATCCTGCTGTATTTTGACAAATAAATCTGGATCATTGCAAACCGGTGGAAATCCTTCAGAAACATCCAACTCGATTTGACAGTTAGTCTCTTGGGAGACCTGCTCGCAAATCTTGGTCAACTCATTTCGCAAATAGTTGTAAACCTCTTCGGTGAAAGCTCGCAAAGTACCGCGCAATAGGGCAGATCCAGCGATCACATTTTGAGCTGTGCCCGCATCGAGCCTTCCAAAGCGCAGCAGACGGCGTACTTGAGGGGGAAAACTAGTTTGTTCCAGTTTGATCGCGCGGCTAGCTAGCAGTGCGGCCGCATACAAGGCGTCTGGACCATCGCCCAATTTGGCAATATGTGTGGAGCGTCCGTAGATGCGAATTGTAATTTCACTGGAACGAGCCATTTGCGGGCCCGGACGAGCATAAATGGCGCCAGTTGGCAATCCTGGCCACATGTGTAAACCAAAAACTGCTACCACGCGGTGCTCTGCCAAAATGTTGGTGTCACAAATTTCTTTAGCACCACCCGTGGTTTCCTCCGCAGGCTGAAAAATTGCCAAATAGTTGTGGGGCATCGACTCTTTGGCTACCAAAGTGGATTGTAAAAATTGGCATAGCCCCAACAAGATGGCCATGTGAGCATCGTGACCACAGGCATGCATTTGATTTGGGTGCAGGGAACTCCACTCAAAGGTGGATGTTTCGCTCAATGGCAGTGCGTCCATGTCTGCTCGAAAAGCCAGTGTATTTTCTTGCCCAAAGTCAAAGAATACTGCCAAAGAAGCTGGAGTAGGGGAGAAAACTTCACAGCCAATATCCTCTAGCTGTTGACGCAAATAGGCAAGGGTTCGCGGCAAGTTGTGGCCTAACTCGGGGATTTGATGCAAATCTCTGCGATAACTGATCACTTTGGAGACATCAGGCCAGTCAAATTTAGGTTCGCGGCACTGGCTGTGAGACAACTTGCTACCTCCCGCTTTTATTTTGGCAAACTAAGTGCAATCATATTCGCTTCCCAGCGCTAGGAAACCAAACCTAGTTGTACGAACAAAATTGTTCGCGGGACTATAAAACCATACGCTCAATAGCTTACGATTGGGTATGAGATGGGGGCGCTTGCCGATGAGTGCGCTGTCAGAATAAGCAAAAGCAATCGCTGCTACACAGATTTCATCGACAGTGAGGAGGAAGTACTGTGGAATTGACTGGTTCCATTGTGGCTTTAGTGACGCCGTTTTGCTCGGATGGTTCGGTGAATCTAAAAAAGGTCAGCGAACTGGTGTCTTGGCATATCGACAAGGGTACGGATGGCATAGTTGTTCTGGGGACTACCGGCGAGTCATCAACTATGACCCATGCCGAGGATGCCGAAGTCGTGGAAGTGGCGCTCAAGGCCGCCAACGGGCAGATCCCAATTATCGCGGGCTCGGGTTCGAATGCAACCGAAACCATGCTGCGTAAATCCATGGATTACGAGAAAATGGGGGCGGACGGATTGCTGCTGATTACGCCCTACTACAACAAGTCCAACGAAGAGGGAATTTACCGGCATTTTAAAACTGTGGCTGATGCGGTGAAAATTCCCTGCATTATCTACAACGTGCCTGGCCGCACTGGATGCTCGATTCCACTGTCAAGGATGGCGGATTTGGCTGCGCATCCAAATATTTACGGCATTAAAGAGGCTTCTGGGGATATTTCTTACACTAGTCAGGCCGCCCAATTTGTGTCGCCTAGCTTCAGGATGTATTCGGGTAATGACGACATGATTGTGCCTGCCTTGTCTTTGGGTGGTTCGGGAGTGATTTCGGTGTTGGCCAATATTTTGCCGACAGAAACTCACGAAATTGTCGCGAAATGGCAGGCTGGTGATTTGGACGGCTCCTTGGAGCTGCAACTAAAGTATTTGCCGTTTGTCAACGCGCTCTTTAGTGATATCAGCCCGATCCCGATTAAAGAAGCTATGAATTTGGTGGGCATGGACGTTGGTGGCTACCGGTTGCCGCTCTACGACATGGAGCCCAATGCGCGACAAAAGATGATTGAGATTATGCGCAGCCTGGGCATGTTCTAGTTCGTGCGTGTCCTTTAGGGATGCGAGCTATCCATCTGGCCCTAAATCAGCTGCTTAGATTTGTTTCTATAGTCTAGCTAGGGTGTAGCTTTGAGTGTTTGGTTAGTTTTCGCGGATTTGGATAGGTTTAGCGGGTCTTTGACGAGGGCTGCGATTTGAGAGAGGCGGTTTAGTGCTGCGAATTTTATTGACTGGTGACGGCAAAATGGGGCAGATGCTGCAGGCTTTGATTGCCGATAGTCCAGATTTGGAGTTGGCGGGCATGGTGGGAGAGGCCAATGCAGCTGATTTGGATCAGCCTGTAATTTTTGGAAAAGTTGACGTGGTGATCGACTTTTCTGGGCCAGGATTGTTTGAGCGCCTAGCCGGTTTTGTGCGAGCCACGGGAGCTGCTTTGGTTTGTGGCACCACGGGATTTGCTGACCCAGCTGGAAAGGTTGGTCCGCTAGGAGAGTTTGCTCCAGTGGTGTATTCGGGCAACTATTCGCGTGGTGTGAACGTCATTAAGCAACTGGTGGGGCAGGCCGCTGGATTTTTGGGTGACTGGGATGTCGAGGTCGTCGAAACGCACCACAACCAGAAAGTGGATGCACCCTCTGGAACTGCCCGGTTGCTGATTGACCAGGTGCAAGCAGCTGTGAACAATGCCAATGAGACTACCCGCGATTTACAACATGGACGCCAGGGCCTTGACACCCGACGAAAGTCGAGTGAGATTGGCGTGCATTCCTTGCGGGGGGGCAGCGTGCCGGGCGAGCACTCGGTGTATTTTTTTGGTCCAGATGAAATGGTGGAAATCAAACACCAGGCTTTTTCGCGTAAAATTTTTGCGCTCGGAGCTTTACAAGCGGCGCGAGTACTAGTACAAAAACCGAAGGGATTTTATTCTTTCGACGACCTCTTGGGGTAGCCATTCTACTCGTCAATAGTCATTTTGTTTGGCAAGTTTTGGCGTTGACTAGTTTTGGTGCAAACACAAACCTATAAGGATTAGATTCATGAAAATGAGCGCTGAGGAAATCATCAATTTGATTGCTACTTCACCGAAGAAAACACCGGTGAAAATGTATGTGAAAACCAGTGAGCCACTCGATTTTGGGACGGCTAAAGTGTTTGGCGTAGGCGATCAGATTGTGTTTGGCGACTGGAATGAATTGCAGCCAATTGTGGCGGCAGCGGGTGAAAAAATCCAAGAAATAGAGGTTGAATGGGATAGGCGCAACTCGGCGATCGCCCTGTTGGATACGCGAGAAATTGAGGCACGTATTGAGCCAGGAGCCATTATTCGCGACCAGGTAGCAATCGGCAAAAATGCGGTCATCATGATGGGGGCGGTCATCAATATTGGTGCAGAAATTGGTGAAGGGACCATGATCGACATGGGTGCGATCCTAGGTGGTCGAGCCATTGTAGGCAAAAACTGTCACATTGGGGCGGGTACCGTTTTAGCAGGCGTGGTGGAACCCGCTTCGGCAACTCCCGTGACAATTGAAGACAACGTACTAATTGGTGCAAATGCCGTGGTGCTAGAGGGGGTGCGAGTTGGCCAAGGATCGGTGGTGGCAGCTGGTGCGGTGGTCACCAAGGATGTTCCCGCTGGTGTAGTGGTTGCCGGCACTCCTGCCCAAATCGTGAAGGAAAAAGACGAACAAACCGAGTCCAAGACCGGGTTGGTCGATGATTTACGGAATCTGTAAACCGGTTTGATTAAATCGACTAGCTAGGCTGTGCGACTGAGCTCGTCGGGGTAGCTGAGCGGTGGTGTCCTAAGTCTTCATTACTGGGGTCACCAGGAATTGTAACTCTGCTGCAGAACAATTGTTCTGCAGCAGATTATTTTTACTCGAAAAACATAGGCAAAGACGACTCAAATTAACGATTCAACCCACAGTAACTAATAAAACCATCTTTGTGCTAAGAAAATATGTTTGCAGAGACTGTATCTAGACTTAAGAAATCAGAAAATACCTGTGTGTTTGCCCTTGGCGCTCACCACCGTTATCTCGACTGTTGTGTCTAATTGCTGCCTTTATTGTGGACTAGTTGACACCTCCGGTGACTTTTGTGGGAAAGTAGGCGGAATAGCCTGACGAACATTCGTCACGAGAGGAGGTTACATGGCTAACACAGATTTCACCGATAATGCGCCACGACGACCTTCTGGACAATCCTTGATGCAATCTACTCCACGACAGTTCACTGCTATCCCTGGGCGAAATACAGCGCCACCACAAACCACACCAGCAGAGCAGCCCGCGCCGCCTGTACCAGCAGAACAATTCAGCTCACTGGAGCAAACTTCGCCAACGAGTCGGACCACTTTGTCAGCACAGGCTACGTTACCGGTAGCTTCATCCCCACAATCACAGTCTCTTGAGGACGATCCGCTGCCACACCGCCCAAAGAGCGGATTGGGCCGGTTTAGTTCTCCACCTCCGGCAACCGGGGCTTGGCTGGAGACTGACCCCATTGGGGATCGCCAATTTTTTCGCACCCGGACTCTGGAATTGGAGGCAGGTCAAATACTGCCAGAGGTGACTCTAGCTTACGAGACTTGGGGCACTTTGAATGAAGCTCGCGACAACGCGGTCTTAGTGTTGCATGCTTTGACCGGGGACTCGCATATCAAAGGCAGCGCTGGCCCGGGTCATCCCACTGCGGGTTGGTGGGATAAATTGATTGGCTCTGGTGCGGCTATCGACACTGATCGGTATTTTGTGATCGCACCGAATGTGTTGGGCGGCTGCATGGGTTCTACTGGTCCAGCCTCACTGGCCCCGGATGGAAAAAGGTGGGGTTTTCGTTTCCCCTTCATCACTATTCGCGACACGGTCAACGCTGAAGTTCGCTTAGCTAACCATTTGGGGATTGCGAAGTGGGCGATGGTTATTGGCGGCTCTTTAGGGGGGATGCGAGCCTTAGAGTGGGCCACCATGTACCCAGAACGCGTGGAGCGTTTGGTCACTGTGGCAACCACGGCCAGAACTAGCGCGGATCAAATCGCCTGGGCTCATACGCAACTAGTGGCCATTGAATCAGACCCAGGCTGGCAGGGGGGCGAATACTATGATCTACCAGTTGGACAGGGGCCGCACCGAGGACTGTCTTTGGCACGGCAAATTGCGCAAACAACCTACCGGTCAGCTTTGGAGTTTGACCAACGCTTTGGCCAGGGCTCCCAAGCTGACGAAGATCCTTGGCATGGTGGCCGCTACGCTATGCAATCGTATTTGGAGCATCATGGCCAAAAATTTGTGTGCCGTTTCGACGCGAATTCCTATATTTGCATTACGGAAGCCTTCATGGCTCACGATTTAGGGCGCGGTCGTGGGGGAGTCAAAACCGCTTTGTCAACTATTGAAGCGGATGTTTTGGTGATTACCGTGGATACTGATAGATTGTGTACGCCTGCCCAATCCGAGGAGATTGCCAATGGAGTCAAATATTGTCGGGGCATTAAAACCGTTAAATCTACTTGCGGACACGACGGTTTTTTGATCGAGTTCAACCAGTTTGGGCCACTGATTTCAACATTTTTGAAATCCCCAACTCGTGAATACGAGAACTGTCCCGGGCAGGTTCACTGGTAGGTGCAGACCACAACACAAACTCGGTTAGGCGCAAAAATCGCCTCAGCCAGCAAGGAGTTAGCATGGCTACTAAAGACCACGCTGTCACGGAAGGTTATCGGCGCGACCTGAAGGTGCGTCACATCCAAATGATTGCTTTGGGAGGAGCAATCGGCACCGGCTTGTTCTACGGTTCCGCTAGTGCAATTGGCTTATCTGGCCCCTCCGTGCTGTTCGCCTATTTATTGGGCGGAATCATGATTTATTTGATTGTGCGCGCATTGGGGGAAATGTCGGTAGAGGATCCGGTGTCGGGTGCTTTTAGCTATTACTCTTACAAACACTGGTCCAGGCGCGCCGGGTTTGTTTCGGGTTGGAACTATTGGTTCACATATATTGCGGTGGCCATGTCGGAGTTGGCGGCAGTGGGCACATTCGTGAATTACTGGTTTCCCAGTATTCCCACTTGGGTGAGTGCCCTGTTTTTCCTAGTGGTCATCACGGGGGTCAACCTGTTGGGTGTGCGCGTTTTTGGCGAATTGGAATACTGGTTCTCGATGATCAAAGTGATTGCTGTGATCGGCATGATCGTCTTGGGCGTGGTAGTGATTGTCATGAAAATCAACAGCAATCCAGATATTCCAGATCCAGCGGTGTCGAATTTGTGGAGCTACGACGGTTTATTCCCCACTGGTGTGAGCGGGTTTTTACTGGCTTTAGTGGTGGTGGCATTTTCTTTTGGAGGAACTGAACTAGTGGGGATTACCGCTGGGGAGGCTCAAGATCCCAAGAAATCTATCCCCAAAGCAATCAACCAGGTTATTTTGCGGATCTTGATTTTCTATGTTTGTGCGCTGGCAGTCATCATGATGGTGATTCCTTGGGTGCAAATTGATGGAGAAATGAGTCCATTTGTCCAAATTTTTGACAGTGTGGGCATTCAAGGAGCGGCACATATTTTGAATTTTGTGGTGTTGACTGCAGCTATGTCGGTTTATAATTCGGGTTTGTATTCTAATGGCCGTATGCTGTGCACTTTAGCTAGGCAGGGAAATGCGCCTAAGTTTTTAGGAAAGATGAGTGCGCACGGCCAACCGGTAAGAGCGATTTTAGCCTCCTCGTTCATTACTTTGATTGCGGTTGGGGTGGTGTTTTTGTGGCCTGAATTCGCGTTCACCTATTTGATGTCGATTGCCACGATTGCGGTGGTGATTAGTTGGGGCATGATTGTGGTGACCGAATACAAGTTCCGCAAACGCTTGAGCAGCGAGGAGTATGCGGTTTTGTCTTACAAGCTTCCCGGAGGCACGATTGCGACGGTAGCGTGCCTGATTTTCTTGATTGGCATTGGCGTCTTGATGTTGTTCTCCGCCGATTATCGCTTGGCGGTAATTTTGGGGATCATTTGGATTGCGGTT
>CBCPNB010000034.1:0-41337 GCA_965120455.1 uncultured Actinomycetaceae bacterium
CATTTTGGCACATCTATTAGCTAGGAAATCAAAAACAGGATTGGAATTATCGGCCTGGTGGGGTGCTAGAAGTTCTCTCACTATGACAGATAGTAAAGTATTTGCATACGCAAATCGAAAGGTATGGAAGTACAATTATGTTATAGCGATGATTTTTTATACGGTAGCAATCCTTCTTCTTCTGATGTTCTTTATGCTTATATTTGTAGGCGTAACCATTATAGATATAGTATTTTATGTAATGGTTATTTCAATTCTTAGTTCATGTATGGCGACTGTAGGTATAGGAATATATTCGTCTATTATTGCCAATAAGGCAGCAAAGGAATATCTAGATGGAAGAAGGGAAAGTGATTTTACCGACAAAATCGAGAGAAAGAAAGAAGAAGGGGGGGAAGATTCATAGGTATGTAATAGGTATTGCAAGAATGGGTGGGAGGTAACAAGTGGGTTCGAATTTTGTTGCGGTTGGCAGAAAACTTGTTTCTAAAAGGGAATAAGCATACCGGCACTTGGGGTAGTTTTATGTGGAGCATGCGAATATGAGGCACGTGGATACAAAGCGGTCTAATGTCTTTGTTTATGACGACGATTGTGGATTTTGTACTAAATTTGTACATAGTATAAATAAGAGAAATCTGCAGGGAGTACAAATTCTCTCTGGATCAGCGGTGAGTAAGGATTATCAGAAGCTACTGCAAGATACTTCCATATTCCTGGTCTGTACCGAGGGAGAAGATGAGCTGAAAAATGTCACTACGTATACTCACAATGAATCTGTAGGACAGTTGTTGCAATGCTCATCATCTTGGCAATTGCGTTGGTTGGGAAAAGTTTTCTGCAACAGTCTGCTCTCGAAATTCTTCAAATTTATCTACATCTTTATAGCAAAGAATAGACGCATAATTTCAAAAGTGTTATCCACAGGAGGTAGCTGCAGTGTAGAATAGATGGCTATCGGGATCAGTTAACTGAACGTTCTCAACATCGACTAACAGCGGCGTTATCATCCAAAATGCCTTCTGTGAACAGTGGCGGATAATTGGACAAGTGGACGACGAACATCGAAAAGTTGATAGAACTGCAAAACAACTAGAACTCTACAAGGAATAAGAATAATTAGAAACTTTATAAATTAAAGATGCCGCTCACTGACACGCAAGAAGGCAAGCGTCAGTAGGCGGCAATCATATTCGAGTCAGTTCATTGCGGCACCACCGTCGACATTGACGGCCTGGCCAGTAATATGGTCGGCGTACTCGGAGCACAAGAAGGCCACGGTGTAAGCGATATCCTGCGGCTTTTGATCCCCGCGCTCAAGTGGAATGAAGGTCTTGAGGCTGTCCTTCCAGGACGCTTCCCGATCCAACCCGCTTTCCGCGTAGTTGTCCAAAATCTGTTCCCACATGGGGGTACGAATAATACCCGGACACACCGCATTCACATTGATGTTGTGAGGAGCACCAGTGTAGGCAGCCGCCTGAGTCAAGTAAATCACAGCAGACTTAGTCATTCCGTAGTGGGAGAAACCCTGCTGTAGTGCGTGCCGACCAGCAAAGGAGGCTGTATTGACGATCTTGCCACTAATGTCTAGCTCAATCATGTGCTTGAGGGCAGCCTGGCAGCCGTTGTTCACACCCATCAGGTTCACATCAATGAGGCGGTGTACCTCTTCGGGAGTAGTATCCAGGAAAGAGTTGAGTCCCACAATACCCGCATTGTTGACCACAATGTCAAGACGTCCCGTATCCTTGATCGCTTTCACCAATACCGCATCTACATCCTCGTAACTGCTCACATTGGCTACGCACGCTTCCGCATTAAGTCCACCATCTACCAGCTTGTCGCGCACCTCTTGGCAGTTCTTTTCCACCACGTCGGCAACATAAACTTTCGCTCCCGCACTCGCAATTTCCCTGGCAATAGCTTCGCCGATTCCGCGACTTGCCCCGAAAACAACAGCTGTCTTACCTGCAAAATCGATCTTCAAGGTAAACCTCCTTGTTTACATAAAATCATGTGTAGTACATCATATTAGTGGTAAAGTATGCTTGTCTACCGATTTAGCGCAAAGACCGAGTTAGCTACATGAGAGCTGACAAAAATCTATTCAAGTAGTGAATCAATATCGTTTTGATCTAGCCGATACGTAGTCCACTCAGCCAAAGGACGCGCCTGCAGCGACAAATAAAACTCAATTGCAGGCTCATTCCAATTCAAACACTCCCATTCGACCCGGCCACACCCTCGTTCCTTGGCTATTCGTACCACCTCCATAAACATGGCTTTACCCAACCCTTGACGGCGATAGTCTTTAGTGACGTAAATATCCTCCAAATGGATGCCCGCCCGCCCCACAAAGGTAGAAAAATTGTGGTGGAATAAGGCAAAACCAACCTCATGACCGTCAACCACCGCAAAAAATACTTCCGCCACTTTTTGATCAAACATCCAATAGGCAAGCGACTCTTCCGTGGCCTCCACCTGGTCAGTCATCTTCTCGTACTTAGCCAACGCCTGAATGAACTTCAAGATCAACGGCACATCCGCCCGCGTTCCCGGGCGAAATTCTACGTTCGCAATCATTTTCATCACCACAGCAAGTAAATTAAACCAACCAACAAACTAAACACCGAAAACCGGTATCTAGGATTATTCTACTTAGACTCCAAGAACAAAAACTGGACACAAGCCTCCTGAGAAAAGAGAGGACAGGCAGGCGAATAATGTGCCTTTGGCAGGCGAGCCTAACCGAATAAGACCAAACGAGCCGATTGTAAGACGAGTAGACGAGCTAAGCTGATTTTGCGTACTACAAATAGTCCAGCGAAAACAAGTAAACAAACCAAGCTAATGAAAGAGGTCGCAAAGAAAAAACCCTTTGCGACCTCAAACTAGTCAGATTCAGTTAGCTATCCCAGCTACCTTGTCCTAGTTCTCTGGATAAGGAGCCGCATCAATTTGCACGTTGAACAACTGGTAGCGGTCAAGAGCCTGCTTCACGGCAGTGGCATCCACCTTGCCTTGCATTGACAGGGCTTGGAGTGCTCGCACCACCAAAGACTCGGCATCAATGTGGAAGTGACGGCGTGCCGCTCGTCGGGTATCAGACACACCATAGCTGTCAGCCCCCAGTGTCAAGTACAAGCCCGGCACCCATTCGCGAATTTGGTCAGCCACTAAGGTGTGCCAATCAGAAGTTGCCACAAACGGCCCCTGAGCTCCTTGTAACTTGGCGGTCAAATAAGCTACCTTTGGTGTTTCCTCAGGATGTAAATAATTGTGCTCATTGCAAGCCACACCGTCGCGGCGCAACTCATTCCAACTAGTCACCGACCAAACTGCGGCATCTACACCCCAGTCATCGGCCAACAATTGTTTTGCTTGGCGAGCCCAAGGCACAGCCACCCCGGAAGCCAACAAATCCACCTTCACATTAGAGTTACCGCTATAACTCTCAACCTGGTAGATCCCCCGCAAAATTCCCTCAACGTCCACGTTTTCCGGTTCTGCTGGCTGGGACATTGGCTCATTGTAAACCGTCACGTAGTACATAACGTTCGGGTCACGCTCATCACCTGCACCATACATGCGCTTGATACCATCTTTGAAAATATGAGCAATTTCGTAAGCATAAGCCGGGTCATAAGAGACCACCGCTGGATTAGTCTGCGCTAACAAGTGCGAGTGACCATCCAAATGCTGCAAACCCTCACCAGTCAAAGTGGTCCGACCAGCTGTAGCTCCAATGATGAAGCCACGCGTCAACATGTCGGCAGCAGCCCAGAATTGATCCCCAGTGCGCTGGAATCCAAACATCGAATACAAAATATAAACTGGCAGCAACGGCACATTGTGCGTCGTATAAGCCGTACCCGTCACTTGGAAAGCCGCAGCCGAACCAGCTTCAGTGATTCCCGTATGCATGATTTGACCTTCAGTGGACTCCTTGTAGCTGAGCATCAAATCAGCATCGACAGCCGTATAATTCTGGCCGTGAGTGTTGAAAATTTTTGCTGACGGGAAAATTGAATCCAAACCAAAAGTGCGCGCCTCGTCGGGAATAATCGGCACCACGTACTTGCCGACCTGTTTGTCGCGCATCAAATCCTTGAGGATTTTGACAAAGGCCATCGTGGAAGCAACCTGCTGTCCACCAGAGCCCTTGGTTAGCGCTGCAAAAGGCTTCTCCGGCACCGACACCCACTTCGGATCGCGATCACTTTCCCGCTTAGGCAAGTATCCGCCCAAACGCTGGCGCAACTCCTTCATATACAAAATTGCCGGATCACTATCAGCTGGCTTGTAGTACGGTGGAGTCTTTGGATTGCGCTCCAACTCCGCGTCACTAATTGGGATCTGCAAACGATCGCGCAGCCACTTGGAGTCCTCTAAAGTCAGCTTCTTCATCTGGTGAGTAGCATTGCGACCCGCAAAATGCGAACCCAACATGTAACCCTTGATGGTGTGAGCCAACACCACGGTGGGCTGCCCCGTGTGCTCCATTGCCGCCTTGTAAGCTGCATACACCTTGCGGTAGTCGTGACCACCCCGCGACAGATTCCAGATTTCTTCGTCCGTCCAGCCAGCTACCATCTGCTTGGTAATTGGATCGCGGCCAAAGAAATGCTCGCGCACGTAAGCCCCATCATTTGCTTTAAACGTCTGATAGTCGCCATCTAAGGTTTCACCCATTAAATTCACCAGCGAATGATTCTTGTCAGCCGCCAGCAGTTTGTCCCACTCACGGCCCCAAATCACTTTGATGACATTCCAGCCTGCGCCCTTAAAGAACGCCTCCAACTCCTGGATGATCTTGCCATTTCCGCGCACCGGACCATCTAGACGCTGCAGGTTACAGTTCACTACAAACGTCAAATTGTCCAAGTTCTGGGTAGAAGCCAACTGCAGTAAACCGCGAGACTCTGGCTCGTCCATCTCTCCGTCGCCAATGAATGCCCAAGTGTGCTGCTGTGACGTATCTTTAATGCCACGCAAATGCAAGTATTTATCCAACCAAGCCTGGTAGATGGCGGCGGCTGGACCCAAACCCAAAGAGACAGTTGGGTACTCCCAAAACTCGGGCAATTGTCGAGGATGCGGGTAGGAAGGCAGACCGCCTGGTTTAGATACCTGCTGGCGGAAACCATCCAAATCTTTTTCCGTTAAGCGACCTTCCAGGAAAGCCCTAGCGTAGTTACCCGGGGAAGCGTGTCCTTGGAAGAACACGTGGTCGCCCCCGCCAGAGTGGTTTTTGCCCCGGAAAAAGTGGTTCAAACCAACCTCGTACAAAGTAGCGACGGAAGCATAAGAGGAAATATGACCTCCAACACTAACTCCCGGGCGTTGTGCTCGAGTCACCATCACGGCGGCATTCCAACGAATCCACCGGCGATAGCGGCGTTCCATGGCTTCGTCGCCAGGAAAGAAAGGCTCTTGCTCCACCGGAATTGTGTTTATATACGGAGTAGTAGTTTCCTGAGGAATCTGCACGTCTTTACGACGGGCTGCCTCTAACATGCTCAACAACACGTAGCGAGCTCGCGGTCCGCCTTTTTCTTCAATCAGTGCATCGAGCGAATCAAGCCATTCCAGGGTCTCATCTGGATCGTTGTCGGGAACTTGATTCAGCATGCCATTTACTATGGGGCTGCGTTTAGACACGTTTGTACCTCTTCTATAGGTTCCACAGAAGAAAGAGAAGGTAAATCCTTTTCGGATTTAAGTCCCATCGTATTCTGCTAGATATCTAGGACCAATGTGTGTCTCGACATGCAGTTAACCGGAAAACAAAGTACCATTTATCGCGGCTAAAATGAGGATGCTACACGATGTTCTGTAAAATCCTTAGTGCGAACAGGGATTTGCGGGTACACTTTGGGTTCTGGTAGGTCTCCTTGTGCTTTGGTTTTATAGGTTAACGCGCGAAAGGTGAAGAAGTTGCCCAATGGACTCGGCTTTTCCGCTGGACAAGTGGTACAGGAATTCTATTTCGACGATGACGTTGACATGAATGTGCGTGCGAGTATTGAAAAGGTCACGGGAACCGAAATCGTCGACGAGGAGTACGGGGATATAGTCGACGGCGTGATCGTTTGGTGGCGGCAAGAAGACGCTGATGAGGAAGACTTAGAGGACGTGCTAATGGATGCAGCCTCTAACCTAGACGATGCGGGAGGCCTAGTCTGGGTGTTGACTCCCAAAACTGGGCGCAGCGGAGCTGTGGATTCGGGAGATATTGAACGAGCAGCAAAAGTCGTGGGTTTGTCCGCCACCTCGTCAGTAACTGTGGGAAATGAGTGGGCAGGCATGCGCATGATTTCGCGCGCCCGCCGTTAGGAACAAATGCTGCTAGTGTCTCTGTGCCAGGTTTGTGCTTTGTCTTTGCCTAGCGGTTTGCTGTTTGCACGGCAGATTGTGGGGTAATTGGCAGTGAACAAAATGGAATTTTTTCGCCAACTGCAAGTATGCTAGAGCAGTCGTCTTGCTCTCAGGCGGGCGCTCTCAGAGTGGATGTAGGGTTGCCGGTCTGGAAGTTGGCAGGAGAACTGAAAAAATAATCGGGCCTGTAGCTCAGCTGGTTAGAGCACTGCGTTTACACCGCAGGGGTCGTCGGTTCGAATCCGGCCGGGCCCACTTTTAGTCCTTCTTTGCTCGTTTTCTGCGGTTACTTAGTTTCTTGTTTTCTTTGTCTTTGGTTCCTGTTGGTTCCTGTGCTTTTGCGGTTTGCCGCGATTATTTGGCTCTTTTTGCTCTTTTAGTTTTGTAGTTCCACGCTCTTTGTTCCTCTCCAGTCTAGTTGTTTGTAATTTCATGCTTTGCTCGTAAGTCACCTACACCAGCTATTAGGTTTACCTCTCAATTTGACGAATTTTCCAAAAAGCGCGCCGAAATGGTGTCTAGGGGAGGAAAGTGGAGTAGTATGGATGCGATAAGAGCTAAAGAGGCTTCCTAGGTAGTATTGCCAGAAATACGGCGGTTGGCCATCTAGAAGCCAAGGCGAGAACGGGCGTAAGGGAGGTGAAGCAATGTTCCTGGGCACCTACGAACCCAAATTAGACGACAAGGGCAGGCTGATTTTACCCGCGAAATTCCGCGAAGAACTAGCAGGTGGGTTGGTTATCGCCAAGGGTCAGGAGCGTTGCTTGTACGTGTTTACTCGCCAAGAGTTTGAGAAGATGTTCCAAGAACTCCAATCTGCTCCACTGACTTCCAAAGAAGCTCGCGACTACATGCGCATGCTGTTAGCCGGTGCCAATGATGACATTCCCGACAAGCAAAGCCGGATTACTATTCCCCCTAAGCTACGAGAATACGCTGGCCTAAAACGTGAACTGGCGGTTCTTGGGGCGGGAAATCGCCTAGAAGTCTGGGATCGCCAGGCGTGGAATACCTATCTGGAACAACACGAGGAATCGTATGCGCAAACCGCTGAAAAAAACCATCCTTGGAGGTTTTGACGAGTGGATGCGTAATGCGAGTCAGTGAATGCATCGGCAGTACAACTAAATAGATGGACTGTTCCTTGGGTGCGGTCTTAGTAGCCGTTCTGACCTGTCTTCCCCCCTGTCAGAGCGGCTACTAGGGTCGGATCCAAGGAGGACTTGCTGATGGTGTCTGTGCCAGAAAGGAAACTGGAGAGCACAACGCGAGAGTGAAGGAGAAGAAGAGATGGATGGCAAGATCGCCGAGCTGCATCGGCCGGTGTTGCTATCCAAGTGCGTGGAACTCGTTCAACCCGCACTGCTGCATCCGGGGGCAATTTTTGTCGACTGTACTTTGGGATTAGGCGGGCATACTGAAGCCATTTTGACTGCTTGTCCACATGCTGTTGCTTATGGCATTGACCGCGATCCCCAGGCACTCAAGTTGGCGGCACGCCGACTGTCCAAATTCGCTGACCGTTTTCATCCACTACTTGGTGAATACGATCAGATCGTCGAGCTGTTATCCAGTCAAGGGGTTGGCGAGCACGAAGTGGATGCGGTTCTCTTTGACTTAGGGGTTTCTTCACTGCAATTAGATGAGGTAGAGCGTGGATTTTCCTATGCGGTGGATGCTCCTTTAGATATGCGGATGAACCAAAGCCAAGGAGAAACTGCGGCCGGTTTTTTGAACCGAGCTGGCCCAGAAGAAATTGCCTGGGTGTTGCGAACGTATGGGGAAGAACGATTCGCAGGCCGTATTGCTACCAAGATTGTTTCTAGTCGCCAACAAAAAAAACTGGAAAGAACCAGTCAATTAGTGGAAATAGTGCGCGAGTCAATTCCAGCGGCTGCCCGCCGTAAAGGGGGGAATCCAGCCAAACGCACTTTCCAAGCTTTGCGGATTCATGTAAACGACGAGCTAGGGATTTTGCGTCGCGCTTTGCCAGCTGCTTTGGGCTGCCTTGCTTCGGGGGGACGATTAGTGGTGGAAGCCTATCATTCTCTTGAGGATCGCCTGGTGAAAAATGCTTTTCGAGAAGCAACCGTGGTGCACACTCTAGTGGGTTTGCCGACCACATCCACTGAGCAGGCCAAAGCCCGCCAACTGACGCGCGGCGCCATCCAAGCTGATGCCGCAGAAATTGAGAAGAATCCTCGCTCTACCTCAGTGAGACTGAGAGCAATCGAAATCATCTCGCCCCTGGGGCCAGAAAAAATTCGCCAAATCACCGCCGCAATCAGCTTTTCGCCAACTAAGTCAACTAGACAGAGAGCAATAAAAGCAACCAGTAAGCCCACCAATTTATCTCAGTCTACCGAGCTATCTCATTTATCCCTGCGCGGAGCTAAAAAACTTCATTCACGTCCAACAGTTAGCTACCACAGTGGGAAACGGAGGGACAAATGAGCGCAATACCCGCGAGAAAATTGTTTGCAAACGGCAAACGACAAGAAGAAATATTGACCGAAGTTCCGCTGCGAGTAGTCTATGAGACCTCGAGTGCACAAAGAAAACGGGTCTGGCCGTTTGTCACCGTTGCCGCACTGCTGCTGATTGCAGCAGTAGTCGTGCCCGTGGTGTTGAACACTCAAATGGCGCAAAGAGCCTACGACATTCGCGAACAACAACTCATCCTCAACGAGTTAGAGCGCCAACAAGCAACTTTAGAACAAGAGATTCTGGAGGTCTCTTCCACCCAGTCCCTGCAGGAAAAAGCTGAAGAAATGGGATTAGTTCCTGCTGGAGTGCCAGGCGTGATTTCCCTGGAAGACTCCACGGTTACCGGGGGAGTTGCAGCCGAGTGAGTAAGGGCAAAAACCGCTATTCTGTCAAAATTAGGAGAAATGGCAAAACTGGCAAGACTGGCAAAATCTCGAGAATTCGCGCCAGCCTAGAAGGAGAGGCTGGCAGTCAGTGCTTAGCGCGCAATCGCAGCCGTTGGATTTGGATCGCGGTGGCTTTCGCGTTTTTAGTGTGCGCCATCAAACTGTTCGTGATCCAAATTATTCAAGGTCCGGCTCTGGCTGAACAAGCACGCGTAGTGAGAACCTCGGCTACTACCATTCAAGCACAACGCGGCTCAATTGTGGATGCTAATGGACAAGTTTTAGCCGAATCCGTTTTGACTTACCACATTGCTTGCAACCAGCAACTTATCTTGGAATACGTTCAATACGACGACGAAGGTAATGCTGTAGGCTGGGGGCCAGCGGCGGCGGCGGCCCAATTAGCTGACTTGCTGGACATGGATCAATCTGAATTGGGCGGATTGATGGTTGGGGACTCCACTTACCAATATTTGGCAAAAAATGTTGACCAAGAAACCTACCAACAGATTCGCAGTCTCGACATTTACGGCATCGAGTGGGAGCCAGTCTACGACCGCGTCTACCCCCAGGGCAATACAGCGGCCACGGTGATCGGGTCAGTTGACTCCGAGGGGCAAGGAAACGGTGGCTTGGAGTTGACCTTTGACGAATTACTTACCGGGGAGGAAGGCGAAGAATCATACGAAATTAGTCCCAATGGGGCAATAATTCCCGGCGCAAAGGTGACCTCCAAGGAAGCAGTTTCTGGAGCCACCATCCATACGTCATTGCAAACCGATCTGCAAAGTTTCGTCCAAGAATATTTGGATGAAGCAGTAGAAACCTATGAGGCTGACTGGGGTGCAGTGGTCATTCTAGAGATATCAACTTCACGAGTCCTAGTACTGGCAGATTCTGGAACTGAAGCGCCAGAAGAAGGACCCCAAGCCTCTCGTGCCGTGCAAATGGTGTTCGAGCCTGGCTCGGTGGGAAAATTGCTGACCTTTGCCACTGCTCTGGAGGAAGATGTCATTACTCCTGAAACTGTGTTTAGCGTGCCTGATACATTGACCACTGATGACGGGGAAACTATTACTGACTTGCACGAACACTCCACTTACGATCGGACTGCTACCGGGATTTTGGTGGAATCCTCTAACACTGGAACCGTCAAAATCGGCTTGCAGCTAAGCGATGAAGACCGCTATGAAACCATGAAGTTATTTGGTTTAGGAGAATTGACCGGCATCGAATTGCCGGGTGAGTCGGCTGGATTGTTATATTCACCTTCCGAATGGGAGGGCAGAACCCGCTACACCACCATGTTTGGCCAAGGTTATGCGATGACTGCCCTGCAAGAGGCGGCATTAGTGGCCACTATCGGCAATGGTGGAGTCTACGTGGCCCCCCGCCTGGTAGATGGTTGGACCAACGCTGATGGTACGTACGAGGAAGCTGAAGACCCAACCCCAGTGCAAGCAATCTCTGAGGAAACCGCCAACGAGTTATTGACCATGATGGAGTCAGTGGCTCAAGACACCACTTACGGTACTGGTAGTGGCGCAGCTGTCGAAGGCTACAGGACTGCTGTGAAAACTGGCACCGCTGAGTTGAGTAGTGGCGGAACTGTCACTACTGTAGCTGGAGTGGTATCAGCCGATAGTCCCTCCTTAGCAATCGCAGTTGTCTTGTACAATCCTCAATCTGGAATTTTGTCGTCGGACTCGGCCGCACCTCTATTCAAAGATGTGGCCACCGAAGCCGTGCGAATGCTCGGAATTCCCGCTTCCAGCGAGGAAGCAACTTTGTATTCAGTTGTTCCCAGCGAATAGAGCAGTAAGAGTAGTGGATCTAACTAATGAAACGCCCAATTTCCTGGATTGCCAACCAAATAAATGCACAGATTATTGGAGATGCCAATATTTTAGTTACAGGCAGTGTGCAAACTGATTCAAGAGAATGTGAGCCAGGATCGCTCTACGTTGCTCGCATCGGGGAATCCAGCGATGGACACGACTACGTTCCTCAAGCCTGCTTGGCGGGTGCGGTGGCGGTTATCGTTGAGCGCCCTCTCGATTTACGAGAGGTAAACTCCAAAATCCCCGAAATCTTAGATTCAGGCGATGTAACACAAAAGGACCTAGTTTGGCCCCCAGTACAGCTGGTGGTAGAGGACTCCACCATAGCGCTGGGTCTATTGGCGAAAGCACATTTGGCAGATTTACGGCGCGAAGGCAACATTCGAGTTCTGGGTGTGACGGGATCGGCTGGCAAAACTACGACCAAGGATTTATTAGCCAGGATTTGTAGTAGCGTGGGGCAAACGACAGCTCCGATGCGCTCATTCAATAACGAAGTCGGCTGCCCCCTAACTATTTTGCGAGCCGACCAGCAGACGCGTTTTTTAGTTTTAGAGATGGGGGCTGCCGGTATTGGCCAAATTGAGTATTTGACGCAGATTGCTCCCTTGGATGTGGGAATTGAACTAATGGTGGGATTAGCTCACTTGGGGGGATTTGGCTCGGTTGCCAACTTAGTTCGAGCAAAAAGTGAGTTAGTTTTAGGGATTCGCCCTGATGGAGTCGCAGTGTTAAACGCTGACGATTCCCAGGTGATAACTATGGCGCAGCTAGCTCCCGGACAGGTAATGACCTTTTCCAGTCAAGACGCACTGACTGATGTGCAGGCCGTTGGCATCAAATTAAATCACTTAGGTCAAGCCTCTTTTACACTCAAAACTGCGTCAGAAAACCGTTTTGTGCAGTTGCAACTAGTTGGCGAACACCACGTGACCAATGCTTTGGCAGCTGCCACAGCTGCTCTAGCGCTGGGAATTGAGCTGGAACAAGTTGCCAAAGTGTTATCCGCAGCTAAAGCGGACTCACCGCACCGCATGCAGGTACACGCTATTCCTTGGCAAAACGGTGAAATCACGCTCATAGATGACGCTTACAATGCTAACCCGGATTCCATGCGAGCCGGATTGAAAGCAGCAAGTAAAATCGCTCACTTAGGCGATCGTCGTTTAGTAGCAGTAATTGGAGAAATGCTAGAACTTGGCTCGGATTCAGCAAAACTACATGCTGAAATTGGAAAATATGCCACGGAGCAAAACGCGCAAATTGTCATTGGCCTGGGGCAGGAAATCAACTCGCTACTAGCTGCGTTAGCCGGGCATATTGGAGGATATGCGGCAGCAAACCTAGCCAGTGCGATTAGGCTAGTCTACAGCCTGGTGAAACCAGGGGATGTGGTTTTCATTAAAGGATCTAACGGTTCTGGCGCATGGAAAATTGCTGATGAATTGATGGGAGCGAACGATTTGCAATGATTGGAATTATTGCAGCATTTGCCTTGTCCCTGGTCGTTACTTTGGTTTTTATGCCTAGCTACATAAAGTTCTTAGTGCGAAAACAATACGGACAATTCGTGCGCGAAGACGGACCTACTGAGCATTTACTGACCAAAAAGGGCACACCCACCATGGGTGGAGTGTTGATCATTATTTCTGTATTGATCGGCTGGCTGGTTGGTTGTCTAATCAATGGGAAATTGCCAGATTATTCTAGTCTATTGTTGGCGTTTTTGTTCGTCGGATTAGGAGTTATTGGCTTCCTAGATGATTTTACTAAAATTTCCAAACATCAATCTTTGGGATTGAACCCACTCGGTAAAATCATTGGTCAACTAGTGGTTGGAAGCGTATTTGCAGCGTTGGCTTTATTGAATCCCAATGCAGATGGTTTGACTCCCGGATCGTTTGAAATAAACATTACTTCTCAACTGGTTATCAATTTAGCAATATTGGGTCTACCTATTGCCATCATCTTATTTGTGATTTGGACGAATTTTTTAGTGGCTGCCTGGTCCAATGCAGTGAATTTAACCGATGGGTTAGACGGATTGGCAACTGGCTGTTCTGTAGTAGCATTTAGCGGCTATATTTTGATTTCTTATTGGCAGTCGAGCCACTATTGTGGTTTTGAGGACATTCCTGGATGCTACCAGGTGCGAGATGCGCTCGGTGTGACCATTTTTTGTGCAGCTATTGTTGGTGCTTTACTCGGCTTCTTGTGGTACAACGCTTCTCCGGCGCAAATTTTTATGGGAGACACTTCGGCTTTAGCGTTGGGGGGTGCATTTGCTGGAGTATCCATTATGACGAATACTGAAATTATTGCGATTTTTGTGGGTGGATTATTCGTGGTAGTCACTATGTCAGATGTGATTCAGATTTTGGTGTTCAAACGCACCGGCAAGCGCGTCTTCAAAATGGCGCCACTGCACCACCATTTTGAGCTAAAAGGTTGGAAAGAAGTTACCATTGTCATCCGTTTTTGGATCGTTGCTGCTTTATTTGCCTTAGTTGGAACCGGCTTGTTTTACGTGGACTGGCTGGCAGTTTCGTAAGATGATAGTCAGACGGTGACGATTATGCAGGTACAAACAGGTTTAGGTTCCACAGCTTTTCCGCTGAACTATACAGAAGACAGTTCTCAGGGCGGTTCACGGGGTAGCTTTCAAGATAGTTTGCGTTTCGCGGACGTAAAACGAGCAGCTATTTTAGGGGTTGGCCTCTCCGGGCAAAGCGCGGCGTCTTTATTGTTGGCTCAGGGGGTTGAAATATGCGGCTTTGATCAAGCTGGTTCTTCAGCTGGCCAGCCGCATTTAGCGGGTTTGCTGAAGAAAATTGTTTGGAACACCGACCCAAAACTGTTGTTCGAGGCGATACATGCCTGGCAGCCAGACGTGGTAGTGGTCTCACCGGGGATTTCCTTGCGCAGCGAAATAGTGCAATTTATTTTGCGTGCTCACTTGCCTGTTTGGGGTGAAATCGAGCTCGCCTGGCAGGTGCAACAAGCTGGTGAGAAAGCTAACCGGCCTTGGTTACTGGTAACCGGCACTAACGGCAAGACGACAACTGTAGGTATGGCGAGCCAGATTCTGCGAGCTGCTGGCTTGGATGCGCCAGTGGCTGGCAACGTAGGAGTGGCAGCCACGTCCCTGGTGGATTCGGCGGCGGACGCGCTAGTAGTGGAGGTCAGTTCATTCCAGTTAGAAACTGCGCCTTCGCTTCAACCTTGGGCCAGTATTTGCTTGAATGCCGATTCGGACCATTTGGATTGGCACGGCTCAGTCCAAGCATACCGGGCAGCAAAAGCGAAAGTTTACCGAGGCACTCAGCGTGCTCGCGTGGTGTTCTTAGACGATCCGGTGACTCTGCCAATGGCTCTGGAGGCAACTAAAGCGGCTCCGACAAAGTCTGGTCTGATTGGTTTGACCTTGGGGCAGCCAGGCAGTTCTCGGGTTCCAGGTCTGGAACTAGAGCTAGGGGTTGTTGACTCTTACCTCGTGGCCGTCAACTCACAGGGGCAAGCGAGAACTTTGGCCAATTTGCGAGAAATCCCAATGTTAGGTGAGCCCGCTGCCTCGACTTTGCTAATGGACGCGTTGGCGGCTAGTGCTTTAGCCCTGACAATGGAAGTGGAGCCGCAGGCAATCCAAGCGGGTTTAGCTAGTTATAGTCCGGCTGCCCATCGGCGAGCGCTGGTTGGTACTTTCGGGGGAGTGCAGTGGATTGATGACTCGAAAGCCACGAATCCGCATGCGGTAGCTGCCTCCTTGGCGGGAAGTAAACGCAACTCTGTGGTCTGGATTGTGGGAGGAGACACCAAAGGTCAGGATTTTAGCGATTTAGTGGCCAAAATGGCTCCAGTTTTGCGCGCTGCCGTGGTAATTGGGCGCGACCAGAGTCCAATTTTGAGTGCTTTTGCCAAGGTTGCTCCCCAAGTTTTGGTCGAGTCTGTGCAACCAAAGTGTTCGACTGATACTCCCAAAATGTGGATGTCGCGTTTAGTGCAAATTTGCGCGCAGTTGTCTCAGCCTGCTGATTCGGTGATTTTGGCTCCTGCCTGTGCATCTTGGGACCAGTTCGACAATTACGGGCAACGCGGGGAACTTTTTGCTAGTGCGGTCAGAGATTTTTTTTCTATCCGAGCAAGTAATGAGATAGATGGTGGATCAAGCAATCATTTTGACAGTAAAGTGGAGCCGCCTACCGCTTTGGGGGAAGCTAAATGAAATTGTCATCAAAGTTTCCCCGCATCCAGTTCAAAAGAACTAGGAAGAGTACTTCCGAGGAGGTAAAACCTCCCTCGCCTGTGACCGTTTATTACATGGTGTTGTGGCCTGCCATCGTGTTGGTGGCTATCGGTTTGTTGATGACTTTTTCTGCCACCACAGTGTCGAATATTTCTGCTGGAATAAACCCGTATTCAGCATTTGGTAGAACTGCCTTCATCGTTTTGATCTCGGTTGTGGTGGCAACGGTAGTATCTTGTCTAAAGCCAGAAATTATCAACCGTCTTTCTGGCACCTTTTTTATAATATGCTTAATTTTACAATTAATGGTGCTTCTTTTTGGCACCGCAGTGGGAGGAAACCGAAATTGGTTGACTTTGCCACTGGTGGGACAAATTCAGCCCTCTGAGTTTTTAAAGTTGGCGACCGTATTGTTTTTAGCTAGATGTTTGTCGCTGCCACAGGTTGATGTCACGAATTGGAAAATAGTGATCCGCTGGGCAGGAATTCCTTCTCTTTTGTCAGTCGGCTTAGTGATGGCCGGGTACGACATGGGTACAGCCCTCGTATTTGTCGCCCTAATTGTTGGAACTTTGTGGGTGGCAGGCGTTCCTTGGAAATGGTTTATCACCATCGGCATTGTCGGAGCCGTGGTTGCCGCCTTTTTTGTGGGAATTAGTCCGTCGAGAATCCAAAGAGTTCTCGACATTTTTGACTTCAGTAGTGAAGTGGATCTTAGTGCCACTACTCAAAGCGATCATGCTCTATGGGCGCTGGGCTCAGGCGGATTATTTGGTTTGGGTCCTGGAGCTTCTCGTGAAAAATGGAATTATCTTCAAGAAGCACACACGGACTTCATTTTTGCCATCGTCGGAGAAGAATTCGGCTTAGTTGGTACCCTGATTTTATTGTTGACGATGGTAGTTTTAATCTGGGCGATGTTGCGCATAGCTTCTTTTGGTTCTACCTCATTCGTGCGAATCGGAGCGGCTGGGATTGCTAGTTGGATTGGATTTCAAGCTTTCGTCAACGTTGGTACAGTCACTGGCTTGCTGCCGGTAATTGGTGTGCCTTTCCCGCTAGTTTCCTATGGTGGATCCTCGTTTTTGTCTACTGCCATGGCGATTGGGATCATGCTCAGCTTCGTGGGCTTTGAAGCCGGAATCGAGCCAATGAGGGTATTATCCACCCATACAGGCGGGCGCGATCCGAGACAAATGCCCAATCGGCGGCTAGCGCGCAGTCAACTGTGGGCAAATCTATTCAAGAGAAAACAAAAATCAGCAGGACACTCCACTTCTTCAAGGGGAGCCAGCCAAAAATTTCCTCGACCAAATCTCGCGCAAAATGATTCGAGCAGGCACTATAGGAAAAGTGTGCGGCGAAGTTTTCCAAAAATAGATCGCCACCAGGATCAGATTCGCCGCGATCGGAGCCAAAAAGCAAATAGACGAGACGACTACAGGAGTAAGCGATGACGAGTGCATCCAAGCGCGTCGTTTTAGCCGGTGGGGGAACTGCAGGCCACGTGAACCCTCTGTTGGCTACCGCAATTAGGTTGCGCGAGCTCGGAGCAGAAGTAAAAGTGTTGGGAACCAAAGAAGGCTTGGAAGACACGCTAGTTAGCGCTGCTGGCTTTGAGTTGATCCACATTCCAAAGGTGCCAATTCCTCGGCGTCCTTCGCCGCAATTTTTTTCTCTACCCAGGAGGTTGACAAAGGCGGTTGAAATTGCCACAGAAACCCTAGTGCAGTCCGACGTGTTGGTTGGTTTTGGCGGCTACGTGTCTGCACCAGCTTATTTAGCAGCCAAAAAGTTGCAGGTGCCAACTGTGATCCACGAACAAAACGCTAAAGCTGGCTGGGCTAACAAATTGGGTGCTCGTAGTGCACAAGTAGTGGCTTTGACTTTTGCAGACACCAAATTGCGATCTGCCGGTAAAATCGTGGTGACAGGATTGCCACTGCGGCCACAAATTTCCCAGTTAGCTCAGGCTCGCCAGGAGGCAGATTCTGCTCGGGAGGCCAGGAGTCAGGCAGCACAAAGCTTTGGTTTAGATCCACAGCGACCAACGCTGTTGATCACCGGTGGCTCCCTGGGGGCACAACACCTCAATGAAGTGGTCACGGTTGCGCCAGAAGATTTGCCTGCTGGCCTGCAAATCATTCATCTAACTGGCAAAGGCAAAGCTGAGGCGGTGCAACTAGCGGCAGCTAGAGCGTCTGAAACTGTTACTTGGCTGGTATTGGAATATCTAGAGGAAATGGAGCGAGCTTTCGCCGTGGCAGACCTGGTTTTATGTCGGGCGGGAGCATCCACGAGTGCAGAGTTAGGCGCTTTGGGTTTGCCAGCGTTTTACGTTCCCCTGCCAATTGGAAATGGTGAGCAAAAACTAAACGCCAAAGCTCAAGTAGAAGCTGGAGCGGCTTGCCTGGTTGAGGACAAAGATTTTACTGCGCAAGTGTTTCAAACCCAGGTTCTGCCGTTAATTTTTGATGCCACACGGCTAGAACAAATGGGGCAAGCGATGCGCAAGATTGCTTTAGGGGATGGCGCGGAAACGCTAGCAAAAATTGCTTTGGCGGTGGCCAAATGAGCAAGTATCACCTAATTGGGATTGGCGGAGCTGGAATGAGTGTGATAGCTGAGCTGTTGCATGCGCAGGGCCACACAGTTTCTGGTTCGGATCGCCTTTCTTCGCCAGTGTTAGAGAATTTGCGTGGTTTGGGTATTGATGCTTACTCTCCGCACGACGCCCACAAAATGCCTACCAGCCAAGACACCGTGGTGGTAGTTTCGAGTGCGATTCGAGATTCTAATCCGGAAATACAAAAAGCTCGCCAAACTGGTCTGCAGATTATTCACCGTTCGGTCGCCTTGATGCAGGCTGCCCAACAGCAAAAGATGATTGCGGTAGCTGGAACGCATGGCAAAACGACTACATCAGCGATGACTGTGTGCGCATTAGCTGGTTCTGGCCTGGATCCAAGTTATGCAATTGGAGCCAGTTTGCCAGGGAAGGGGAGTGGTGCTCGTTTAGGGACGGATCCGATTTTGGTGGCAGAAGCCGACGAATCAGATGCCTCATTTTTGAACTATGCGCCTGCAATCGCGGTCGTTACCAACGTGGAGGCAGATCATTTAGATCACTACGGCACCGCTCAGGCGCTGCACCAGGTGTTCTTGGACTTTGTTGGCAAAATAACCCAGGGCGGCACCCTGATTTGTTGTGCTGAAGACAGCGGAGCAAGCGAATTGGTCAAGCAAGCTACCTTGTCTCGCCCTGACCTACAGGTTTTAACCTACGGTTTAGCTGAATCTAACGCAATTCGAATCGAAGATGTTCATTTACAGGCACAGAGCTGTTCTTTTAGTTTACGAACTCAATTTGCGTCTTTGTCGATGGGAAATGTGCGAGTCAGTTTGTGCAAAACCGGCATGCACAATGTTTTCAATGCGGCTGGAGCTTGGACGGCAGCTGTCTGTGCGGGAGCTGATCCCTACGGGGCTGCTGCAGCTTTACTCGATTTTCAAGGGGCAGCCCGCCGGTTTGAATTGCGCGGAGCAGTTTCTGGCCGCCAGATTTACGACGATTATGCGCATCATCCCACGGAAGTGCGGGCTGCAATTGCTCAAGCCAGATTGGCTGCTCAAGGTCAGCAAGTAATTGTGGTTTTCCAGCCGCACTTATTTTCTCGCACGCGGATTTTTCAACGCGATTTTGCCAAAGCGCTCAAAAATGCAGACCAGGTTGTGTTGGCCCCAATTTATGCGGCGCGAGAAAACCCAGAGCCAGGAGTATCCTCGGCTTTGCTCGCTTGCCATTTGCACCAATTGGACTTTCGTAATTGCCAGTTGGCTAATAGCCGGGATGAAGCAGTGTTGTTGGCCGCCAAATTGGCTGCGCCAGGTGATATCGTGCTAGCTGTGGGAGCAGGTGACATCAACCAGGCTACTTCGGTGGCCGTCGATTATTGGAATCAGTTGTGAATGCAAATAAGCCGCGCCCGCCTCGTGCTCCCAAAGCCATGAAAGCGCCCACTGGTGCGGATGCTCTTGCAGCTGGAAGTTCTGCCAATGCTAGTTCTGCCACTGGTTTTAGAAGTTCTAGAGCGAAAAACTTGCCAAATCCCCAGGGAAAGAAAAGAAAGCCAGAAAAGTCGGCCGAAGCAGCCGCGCTCAAATCGAGAGTCGCCAAGGCAAAGACGGATAGGGCAAATACGGCGAAGGCTGGTGGTAAACCAAATGCAGTAAGACCAAGTGGTAAAAGCCGCAGACTGAGCGCACCAACAAAGTCAAACAGTAAACTAGGTGCGACAGAATCAACCGGTACACCAAAACTAGGTAATAAACTGCGGGCAACAAAATCGATCGGTAGACCGAGTACAGTAAAATCACCTAGTACGGTAAAACCAGCCCATAAACCGGGCGCAGCCAACCTGGTTAGTAAACCGAACTCGACCAAGACGGGCAATAAGTCGACTACAACTAAGGCACAACTAAAGTCAAAGCTGGCCAAATCAAGAGAGACAAAAGATAAACCAGGGATAGACTCACGCTCTAGCAAGCCAAAAGGTGCCCAGTCGAGCACTCTAAAGCGGTCGTTCCAGCTCAAGAATCGGGAATTTGCCAGGAGATCTACTACAAGTGCGGAGCCTTCAGCAACCGTTGCCGCTCCGGGAAAAGAACTCGCCACTTCGTCAAATCGTAAATGGGTGCGCCCAAAAATTGACCAAAATTCTCGAATCAGCAAGCCAGGCTCAGAGCGGAAAAAAATTCGTCTGCCTGCTCGGTTTAGTGCCCAGCGCGGAGTGGAAATTCTCTCTGGCAGCAGCGATCCCATAATTGACCTGCAAGAAAGACTGCGCGAAAAACGCGAAGCCCAGTTGGCGGCGGTATTTTATCGACTTTTCTTTGGAGTACTAACTGTCGGGTTTTTTGTTTTGGTGATTTGGTTGCTGTGGTTCTCACCGATTTTTGCTTTAGAGAGCGAACAGGTAACCATTACTGGTGAAATTGACGGCTTCGACACTAGCGCCATTATGGAAGAGATTGTAGAACAACAGGGTACTCCTTTGCTGCGCGTAGATTTGGACAAGATCGAGCAGGCAGCTGAAGCAGATCCAAATGTGGAATCTGCTAAAGCTGCCCTGGATTGGCCCAACGGGATAACCCTGGAGGTGACTAGACGAATTCCCGCTTTTGCGATTCTAACTGATGACGCTTACGAGTACGTGGCCACTGACGGAGTGACGGTCTCGCAAGGAAATAGTACGGCTGGGGAGTTAATTCTACTGTCAGTTACTGATACAACCGATCAAGATCAATATGCTGACTCGATTGCGTTGGCCAGCGAAGTTTACGCTACTCTCTCTGAGCAGTTATTAGAACAGGTAGAATCCTTGCAAGTTAGTCCCCGCTCGGCGACTTTCTATCTCGTTTCTGGTGCCCAAGTAATTTGGGGGAATTCAGAAAATGCTGACTTGAAATTGCAGGTCTTGGAGATTCTCCTCTCCGAGCGCAGTGCTACCACCTACGACGTATCCGATCCGAGCAGACCAGTAACAGTTGAATGAGAATTGGGGCAGAGGCGCGAAATTTCTCAAGTGATTCATTGCTTATTACCTTTTACCTTTGAGTTACCAGGAGGAGTGCACCCCTATAGTCCCGTAGTTTTTAGCTTGGTTTTACTGGTTTTTGCCCCGCGTTTCAACACACCCAGCTAGTTACTTGATTCACTTGTTTTGAAGGCATATTTTCTTTTCACAGAAGTAAAAAATAGACTTAAACTCTCCTCTTGAGGTTTATAGTTTGTGGATAGTCTGGAGCGATTGTGGCAGCACCCCAAAACCACCTTGCAGTTATCAAAGTCGTCGGCATCGGCGGAGGTGGAGTAAATGCAGTTAACCGGATGATCGAGGTTGGCTTAAAGGGGGTTGAATTTATTGCCATCAATACGGATGCGCAAGCTTTATTGATGTCGGATGCGGAAACCAAGTTAGATATTGGTCGAGAGCTGACGCACGGTTTAGGAGCGGGAGCAGATCCTGCGATTGGGCGCAAAGCTGCCGAAGACCACGAGGACGAAATTTCTGAAGCGTTAGAGGGCGCCGACATGGTGTTTGTTACGGCCGGTGAAGGTGGTGGCACTGGTACGGGCGGTGCGCCGATTGTGGCGCGGATTGCGCGCTCGCAGGGAGCTTTGACGGTAGGAGTGGTGACTCGGCCGTTCAACTTTGAGGGACACCGGCGTTCTTCTCAAGCAGAAGATGGCATTAAGGCTTTATCCGAGGAAGTTGACACGCTGATTGTCATTCCCAACGATCGTTTGCTGGATATTTCTGACCGAGAAATTTCGATGCAAGATGCTTTTTTGGCTGCCGACCAAGTGTTGCTGTCGGGGGTGCAGGGAATTACCGAGTTAATTACTACACCGGGAATAATCAACGTGGACTTCAACGACGTAAAGTCCGTGCTAAAGGGAGCCGGTTCGGCCCTGATGGGAATTGGGGTAGCTACTGGTGAGGATCGGGCACTCAAAGCTGTTGAAACGGCTATCTCCTCACCGTTGTTGGAGGCATCGATAGATGGAGCTCACGGCGTCCTCTTTTTCGTACAGGGCGATTCGAGTGTGGGCTTGAAGGAAGTCGATCAGGCCGCATCCCTAATCCGCGAACATGCCTACGAGGAAGCCAACATTATTGTTGGTTTGGGAACTGACGATTCGCTGGGAGATGAAATCCGCATCACTGTGATTGCAGCCGGATTTGAGAACAGTAATGCTTCCGCGCTACCCCCGAGTTTTATAGGTGGTACATCTGAAGAAGCACCGGGTGTATTACCCATGGTGCGGACTTCTCACAGTCGGCCAAACTCAACTTTTGGCTATAGCAGCAATGCGGCTTCGTACGAATCCATGGGAGCTAATGCAAGTGCAGCTCTTGGTGCTGGTACTGCTAAGCGCCGCATTATTGACACGACGACCGTGCCAGTTGTGGAGTCGGCTACTGCGGTTCCCGCAGCGAATACGCAGTCTGCGGGTTTTTCGGGGCAGCCAGATGGTATCCATGCTGCGGTAAATGAGTCCGACCTGGACGCGGCCAGTGGGATTGGACATCAGCAAAGTTCTGCTGCTTCCCCGCACATGGGAGCAATCCGCATTGTATCGGTGCAAGAACAAAACGACATGGTGTCAGAGGCAACGCCGAGTGCTGCAGCGCGCTTCCACTCTCAAGCTACGGATAATTCTCCGTTATTTGCCGAGGCCAATAGTTCTGCTGAATTCCACTCAGCTTTAGAAATGCCCCAGATTTTTTACGAAAGTGAGGCGGCCGACGACTTGGATATTCCGGACTTTCTAAAATAGAGCCATGGAGCCAAAGCCTGTAGGTACAGAGGATAACAGCTATAACCACTGCCTCTATTTTCGGGGCGCAACTGATCAACTGGGGCAGTGGATTAGATAGTGGCAATAGTGGTAGGCGGAGGAAATACTAGATTAGTCAGTTGGAGACGGGCAAAGAGAGCCAAGAAAGTAGTTGTCGTATTATCTGTTGTATTATCTAACCAATTAGACTCTAGCGAGGGGAACTAAGAAAAGAGCGGCAATGCAGCGGGGATGTACGGTCTACGATTTTGATACCAGCCAAACCTGCTTGGCGCTATCAAAAAAATTTCAAAACTCAGCCAACAATTACTATTCCAAGGGTGGGGCCATCTGGGTGCGACAAGTACACGGAACTGGGATCGCAAAGTGGACGCCCCACTCCTCGCCTCGGTTTGATTGTGAACAACCAGCCGACGGAATCACAGTGGATGCGCGCGACTTGAATGATGTGACTGCTGCTCCAACCCCAATTGTGGTTACTGCCGATTGTGTGCCAATTTTATGGGTCTCCACCGATGCACCAGTTTGGGGAGTACTCCACGCCTCGCGCAAAAACATCGAAGATGGACTCCTAGCAGTCTATGCCCAGCAGATGCAGACACTGAACCTGGAGTTTTCACAGGTTCTAGCCATCATTGGACCGGCAATTTGCGGCAAATGCTACGAAGTAGGTACAGAACTCGGCCAAAAATGGCGGCAAATCGACCCCTTAGCGCTGCGTACCTCCAAAAATGATTTACCAGCACTTGACTTGCCGGATCATGTTGGGCGCTGGCTGCAACATCGAGGCGCAACGACTGTGCGATTTGGTGAATGTACGCTAGAAGAAGATAGATGGTTTTCCTATCGGCGAAATGGAACTGGCCAACGAATCAAATCGTGGATCAGGAAAATTTAGTTAACTTGGATAACTTGCGAGTCGTTGAATCAAAAAATCAGAAATTTAGCTAGTTTTACATTAGGTTCGTTAAGCGATAATAAATAAAGCCGCTTCGCGGCACCCATGCTGCGATTTTGGTCAAAGGCGTCAGTTAGGGTGACGGGAGCTCAGGGTTGCATCTGCGGTAAGATGGCAAATCTAGGAGGAAAATATGGCTCGCAAACTAGACCATTTGGCTGAAATTATGGGGTGGAGGGTTCCTGACGACGACGATGCGCGCGCTGATTTGGGGTATGCGTCGGAGGAGGACACGCCCAACGCTGAGATCCACGAATTTCCCGTCAGGAATAAGGAAGCGAAAATGTCTCGTCCCTTCTCGTCAGGTCGCGCAGATTTGACGCGTATCGTGTCTATGCAGCCGGTGGTGTATGAGGACTCTCGACAAGTTGGCGAAGTGCTCCGGGAAGGTAACCCGGTGATCGTGAATTTGGGTAAGGCCACCGAGGCGGAGGCACGGCGGATTCTTGATTTTCTGCTAGGAGTATCCCTTGGTTTAGATGGAAACAAGGAGAAAATTGCGGATCGGGTTTTCTTGTTTTCGCCTAAAAACGTGCAGGTGGAATCGGAATTGGGAGCAAGTGACAACAGTTACTTTTAATCCGTTTGTTTTCTTCCAACCGCATAAAATCCTTCTAGTGAAACTACAGGAACATTGTTAGTTTTGGCAGTTGTTGGCTGGGCGATCAACATTGTAGCCTCATTGTATTTACTGGTGTTGATCGCCAGAGTCATTGTCGATTGGGTATTTTTCTTTTCTCGTTCCTTGGTGCCGCGCGGCTTTTTTTTGGTGGCATATAACGTAGTTAGCGCCTTGACTGATCCACCGGTGAATTGGTTGCGTCAATACATTCCACCGTTGCGTTTCAACGGTGTTGCTCTCGACGTTGGCTATGCTGTCTTGTTTTTTGCTGTTGTTTTACTCTCACGTGCTGGGAGTTGGTTGGTTTCTTTGAGCTAGGGGTGACATCCTAGGGAATTAGCGTGACAGTAGACAAATCGAACCAGAACGGGGCCAACGTATCACTACATTTGAGTTGATTGTTACATTTGTGCTTTTAGTGAACAAAAGTAACATCCAGTGCTACGTTAGTGGTTGGATGAATGAAGCACAGGGGAAACCCTGAGAAGTTGGTCGGAGGCCTTCGAGCCGGAACAAACCTATAGGGGGAAATATGGCGCTGCTAACAGCGGATGACGTCCTCAATAAAAAGTTTCAATCAGTCAAATTTCGCGAGGGGTACGACCAGGTCGAGGTCGACGAATTTTTAGACGAAGTGGTAGCAACGATCTACGCCTTGCAGGTCGAAAACAACGAACTAAAGGAAAAACTAGTTGAGGCTGAATCCCGGGCTGACGGCGTGGCTGCGCCAGGTATCCAAACGCCTGTAGCCGACTTGGTGGCTTCCAAGTCTGTTGCTCCAACGGATGAGTCCGATCCGCAGGCGGCTTCCTCCATGCTGGTTTTGGCCCGGCGCTTGCACGATGAGTTCGTCGACGAGGGACGGCAAGAGGGCGAAAAGATTGTCAACGAAGCTCACGACACCAGCGCTAAGATTATTCGCGAGGCGGAGAATAAGCGCGACGAGGTTTTGGCTGACTTGAACAAGAAACGCATGACTTTGGAAGCAAAAATTAGCGATTTGCGTGATTTTGAAGCCGACTATCGCAAGGGAATCAGCGAACATTTGAATAAGCTGCTAGTCGAGGTCGAGGCGTCAGCGCATTGATCTTGGCGCAATCGGACTCACCTGGAATCCGACCACGCGGGTGGGTCTAGTTTTGCGATGAATGAACAAGGAATACTTGCCCCGAGCAACGAATCGAAATCATCCGATGCGTTAGCTGCGAAGCGGAATAAAACTAGTCGACGCTGGTGGTGGCTTACACTACTAGTGGGATTGCTGTGTGTGCTAGCTGACCAGGCCAGCAAAATATGGGCTAAAAGTTCTCTAGCTGATGGCAGCAAAAAAGAGCTTTTGGGCGACTTTTTCGCACTGGAATTGAGCTATAACTCGGGAGCAGCGTTTTCGTTTCTTGCGGGCAGCACCTGGGTGTTCACAGTTGTGTCAGTCATAGTAGTAGCAGCACTACTGTGGATTTCGTGGTGCACCCGCAGTTGGATTTTGGCACTTATTTTAGGTTTTGTTGGTGGAGGTGGGGTTGGCAATCTACTGGATCGCCTCTTTCAGCCACCTGCATTTGGCAGTGGTTACGTAATCGATTTTTTGAATTACAATGACTGGTTCATCGGCAATGTTGCCGATATTTGGATTGTCGGTGGAGTAATTGCTCTGGCTATCTACTGGCTAACGGAGGGGGGACGTGTCCAAAACTAGGTTTTTGCCTGTCCCGGACGCATTTCAAGGCGAGCGAGTTGACGTGGCCTTGTCCAAAATGCTGGGCTTGTCGCGCTCAAAAGTCGGCGAGCTAATCTCTGACAACCATGTGCTAATCGATGGGGCACCAGCTCAAAAGTCGCAAAAACTTTCTTTGGACAACCTACTGGAAGTAACCATTCCTAGCCCCCAGAGCGAGCCTGAACCAATTGCTAAATTGCCGATCCTCTACGAAGACGAAGACGTGGTGGTGGTAAATAAACCAGTTGGGGTAGCCGCACACACCGGCCCAGGATGGAGTGGGCCAACCGTGTTGGGCTCCCTGGAGGCAACCGGAGTGCCAATTGCTGACGCCGGACCACCAGAGCGTAAAGGAATTGTTTCACGCCTAGATGTCGGCACATCTGGAGCCATGTTGGTTTGTAAATCAGTGCCCGGATTTTCGGCCATGAAACGGGCCTTCAAAGAGCACCGCGTGACGAAAATTTATCACGCCATCGTGCAGGGACATCTAGACCCCTTGCGAGGCACCATTGATGCTCCAATTGGTCGGCATCCGTCAAAAGAATGGCGGATGGCAATCATTGAGGGCGGAAAAGCAGCGACTACTCACTACGATGTAATCGAAATGTTTCCAGGAGCCAGCTTCGTAGAGATCAATCTAGAAACTGGGCGTACGCATCAAATTCGCGTGCATATGGCCGCCGTCGGACACCCGTGCGTGGGCGACGAGTTTTATGGTGCGGATCCAACCATCGCCGAACAATTAGGATTGCGTCGGCAATGGCTCCACGCCGCTCGCTTGGAATTCATGCAACCAGTTAGCGAACAAAAAATTGTGGTGGAGGCCCCTTATCCAGACGATTTAACAGCGAGCTTAGAAAAAATGCGCACTGTTACCTTCTGAACGTTTTCTCGGCGAGTGGGACAGTGATATTTCAGTGAACAGTACGTGTCGAAGTGACTAGTTGGATTGTCACAGGACCTAAACCTGAAGCCTAGCTGTCGGCTAAGCGAAGCGCTTGGAATGCTGTCGAGCCTGAGGTACAGGTGTCGTTAGGATAGAGTCCATGACCTCCTCATTTGTTCACTTGCACAACCACTCGGAGTATTCCATGTTGGATGGAGCCGCTCGAATCAAACCGATGGTCGAGGAGGCAGCCAGGCTAGGACAACCTGCCCTGGGGATCACAGATCACGGCTATCTATTTGGCTCCTACGAATTCTACAAAGCCGCAAAATCTGCAGGAATCAAACCAATCATCGGGTTAGAAGCCTATGTGACACCAGGAACGTCGCGCAAAGATAACCGAAAAGTCCAATGGGGGGAACCAGGACAACGCCAAGACGACGTATCTGCTGGTGGAGCTTACAATCATTTGACACTTCTGGCGTATTCAACTGAGGGAGTACACAATTTATTCAGGCTAGGCAGCTGGGCTTCTCTGGAAGGACAGATGGGCAAGTGGCCGCGAGCTGACAAAGAATTGCTGCAACGCTACCACCAGGGGCTGATCGTGTTTACGGGTTGTCCTTCCGGAGCTGTGCAAACTCGCATGCGTTTGGGACAGTGGGATGAAGCCGTACGTGAGGCCGGTGAATTGCGCGAAATCTTTGGTCCTGAAAACTTTTACGTAGAAATCATGGATCACGGGATCGAATTCGAAAAACGTACCCGACCGGGCTTGTTGAAACTAGCCAAATTGATGAATGCTCCCCTGGTCGCCACCAATGATTCCCACTATGTGCGAAAAGAAGATGCCAGAGTACAAGAAGCTGAGCTAGCCATCAACTCTGGGTCTTTGCTAACAGATGAACCCTCCTACAAGGGTGGCTCCCGATTCGCTTTTGAGGGGAGTGGCTACTACATTCGCTCCAGTGAAGAAATGCGCACACTATTTCACGAATTCCCAAATGCGTGCGATAGCACATTAGACATTGCCGAACGCTGTGAAGTCGAATTCCAAACTACAGCCAGTGGCGCCAACTATATGCCGGTTTTTCAATTGCCGCCCGGTGAGGATGAAACTTCGTGGTTCATCAAAGAAGTACAGCGGGGCCTGCATTGGCGGTTTGGGGACAACGTTCCTGCCCACGTATTAGAGCGCGCCAAATATGAAGAGGGAGTCATCGTCCAAATGGGGTTCCCGGGCTATTTTTTGGTAGTGGCAGACTTTATCCGCTGGGCGCGCGACCATGGAATTCGCGTTGGACCTGGACGAGGCTCAGGGGCAGGCTCAATGGTGGCTTATGCCTTGGGAATCACCCAGTTGAATCCATTCGAACACGGCCTGCTCTTCGAGCGGTTTTTGAATCCAGAGCGCGTGTCGATGCCCGACTTTGACGTGGACTTTGACGAGCGTCGCCGCGAGGAAGTCATCCAATACGTGCGGGAAAAGTATGGCGACGACAAAGTCAGCCAAGTTGTGACCTTTGGGCGAATCAAAACTAAGCAAGCGCTCAAAGATTCGGCGCGGATTTTGGGACACGATTTCAAAACTGGTGAAGATTTAACAAAAGCCTTGCCTCCAGCGGTAATGGGCAAAGACATTCCTATTAGCGGCGTGTTCGACGAAAAGCACGCCCGCTACGCAGAAGCTAGCGAATTTCGCAAATTTTACAGTGAAAACGAGTACGTGCACGAAGTAGTAGACCTGGCCAAAGAATTAGAGGGTTTGGCTCGCCAGTGGAGCGTGCACGCTTGTGCAGTGATCATGTCTTCGCACACTCTCACCGACGTAATTCCGCTCATGAAGCGTCCCAGCGATGGGACGGTGATTACCCAATTTGAGTACCCAATCTGTGAAGAATTGGGTTTGCTGAAAATGGATTTCTTGGGATTGCGAAATCTAACAGTTATTTCAGATACTTTGGAAAATATTCGTTTAAATGGCAAAGAAGTTCCCGTTTTAGAGGAACTAGCTCTAAATGATCGCCAAACTTATGAATTATTGCAACGCGCTGAAACTTTGGGAGTATTTCAATTTGATAAATCGGGTATGCGTGAATTATTGCGGTTGATGAAGCCAGATAATTTTGAGGATATTTCAGCGGCTTCGGCTTTGTATCGTCCTGGACCGATGGGGGCGGGATCTCATACTAATTATGCTTTGCGTAAAAATGGCAAACAAAAAATTGCGCCAATTCACCCAGAATTAGCCGGACCCCTGGCAGAAATCTTGGATCCAACTTACGGATTGATTGTATACCAAGAACAGGTTATGCAGATTGCTCAAAAAGTGGCTGGCTATTCGTTGGGACAAGCAGATATGTTGCGCCGCGCCATGGGAAAGAAAAAGAAAGAAATTCTCGACAAAGAATTTGAGCCGTTCAAAGCAGGAATGTTAGAGCGCGGTTTTTCATCAGAGTGCGTGCAGCAATTGTGGGATATTTTGGTGCCTTTTGCTGATTATGCCTTCAACAAATCGCATTCGGCAGCTTATGGCTTAGTGTCTTATTGGACGGCGTACTTAAAGCAACATTATCCGGTGGAGTTTATGGCGTCACTGTTAACTTCTACCACGGATAATAAGGATCGACGAGCCTTGTATTTGGCGGAATGTCGCCACATGGGGATTACGGTTTTGCCGCCGGATGTGAACTCGTCGATGGGCACGTTTGCCCCAGATAAAGACGGAATCCGCTTCGGTTTGTCGGCTGTGCAAAATGTTGGCTCCAACGTGGTAGAGGCGGTTATAGATGCTCGCAAAGAAAAAGGAAAATTTACATCTTTTCAAGATTTCCTGAATAAAATGCCGGCCGCAGTTTGTAACAAACGTACAATTGCCTCCTTGATCAAAGCTGGCGCATTTGATTCTTTTGGTCTTTCTAGGAAAGCTTTAGCTCTAAAGTCTGACGAAGCAGTTGACTTAGTGATCGATTTGAAACGCAACGAGGCTAGCGGACAATTTGACTTGTTCTCGGATTTAGGTGGGGGCGCTCAAGAATCTTTGGGAGCATTCACTGTGGAAATCCCGGATTTGCCAGAGTGGGAGAGAAAACAAAAACTGGCTTTTGAACGAGAAATGTTGGGACTCTACGTCTCGGATCACCCCTTATACGGGATCGAGAGGGCTTTGGCGAAATACCAGGATCTAGAAATCGTGCGAATTACCAGCGAGGAGTCGCGGCTGGATAATCAAAACGTGAAAATTGCCGGCTTGATCACTGGAGTGCAGCACAAAACCAACAAAAATGGTGCTCCCTGGGCGATTGTGACAATCGAAGACTTATCGGGCTCGGTGGATGTCATGTTTTTTGCGCGAAGCTATTCGCGCTCGCAAATGGAGTTGACAGAAGACAATTTGGTGCAAATAGAAGGGCGAGTGTCAGTTCGCGAAGGAGGCGTTCAAATCATTGGCAATCGAGTGCAGAGTTTGGAGATTCGTTCCGATGGGGCAACCCCTTTGCAACTGATTTTGCAGGCAGGGCAGTGCGACCTCGAGGTTTTGCACCGAGTTGGCGAAGTGCTAAAAGCTTATCCTGGCTCTAATCCGGTGATTTTGCAGGTCAAACAGGGGGACAAACGAACGGACATTGAAGCTGACCCTAAGTTCTGGGTAGATCGTTCTCGCGATTTGATCATCGAGTTGAAGGTGATCTTGGGAGCCACAAGTGTTATTTGACCTATCTTTCGCATTGTGCGAATCCTCTGCAAAACACAGTACAGGCTAATAGCGCAATTAGGGGGTTGAAGCGTGGTCAAGTGCCGCAGTTTTGTGCGCTTCTTTTAGAATGGCAGGCGTGAAGATTCTGGATCTGCGTAATAGTCAAATTGATGGATCAGTGGCGAAGATTTTGCCGCGCCCGGAACTAGATATCGATGCTGCTTGTGATTTGGTGCGCCCACTCATGCAAAATGTGCTAGAGGGGGGCGCTCAGGCTTTGCGCCAGTTGAGCCAAAAGTTTGACCGCGTATCTCCAGAGCATTTACGGGTGCCACTACCTGAGATCACTAGGGCTTTGGAGGAAGCCGATCCGGATGTGTTGGATGCTTTGCGGATCTCGATTGAGCGCACTCGTCTGGCTCATAGCGCGCAATTGCCGCAGAATCAAGAAACCGAGATTACTCCCGGGGGAGTGGTCTACCAGCGATGGATCCCCCTGCAGCGGGTGGGTTTGTACGTGCCTGGGGGATTGGCAGTGTATCCATCGTCGGTGGTCATGAATGTGGTGGCTGCTCAAGTTGCCGGAGTAGAAGAATTAGTGGTGGCTAGCCCCCCGCAGCAGCGTTTTGGCGGTCTGCCTCATCCAACGATTTTGGCTGCCTGTGCCTTGTTGGGAGTAACAGAAGTCATCGCCGTAGGCGGCGCGCAAGCAATTGCGGCCATGGCCTATGGTTTTGCTGACGGGGACTATACTTGTGCGCCGGTCGATAAAGTGACGGGACCAGGCAACATTTATGTGGCGGCAGCTAAGAGAATCGTTCAAGCTGTGTGTGGCATTGACTCCGAGGCGGGAACCACCGAAATTGGGATTTTGGCGGATCGAACAGCTAACCCGCGTTATGTGGCCTTAGATTTGATCAGTCAAGCTGAACACGATCCAGCAGCGGCCTCCGTGTTGATCACTGACAGCGCGGCTTTAGCTCAAGCTGTTAACGAAGAGCTAGAGACGCTGGTTCCTCAAACTGCTAACCGCGAGCGCATCGAGCAGGCTCTCTCAGGCCCACAGTCGGGCGTCGTGCTGACTAACACTTTAGAGGACGCTACGCAGGTGATGGAGGCTTACGCACCGGAACACTTGGAGGTAATGACTGAGGATGCTCACGACCGAGCTATGCGGATGCGTAATGCTGGCGCAGTTTTTGTAGGCGATTTTTCTCCTGTGCCTTTGGGAGATTACTTGTCCGGTTCGAACCACGTGTTGCCAACGGGAGGAACGGCGCGTTATTCGTCGGGATTGAATTCCACTCAGTATTTGCGCAGCGTGCAAGTTGTTGAATACGACCAAAGTGCGCTAAAAGATATTCAAGATCCTCTCGTTACCTTGGCGAACGCAGAGGGACTACCAGCACACGGTGAGTCGCTGACAAAACGATTCGAAAATCTGGTGCCTAAAGGCACTCGAACCTGGCCAATAGCGGGAGAAACAGACTTTGACGCTGCCAAATCTTCCGCCCTGGATAATCCAGCTGATAAAATCCCCGCATACACGAAGAGCGATGGAAAAGTTGACCCCAGCGCTGTTGGTGGTGCCAATATTTGTGAGCCTGCCACATTGGCGCGTCCACCGTTTCGAGCTGAGCTAGCGTCGGAAAAACCTTACGGTGCTCCCCAGTTGGATGTGCCGGCACAGTTGAATGTCAACGAGAATCCTTACCCTCCCTCAGCCGCAGTGATCGAAAGTATTTCTCGCGCAGTTGGTTTGGCAGCCCGGAATTTGAATCGCTATGCTGACCGGGACGCCTTAGGGCTGCGAGCTGATTTGGCGAAATATTTAGCCGATGAAGCACAAGTGACTTTGCCAGTTGAACAAATTTGGGCGGCTAATGGCTCCAACGAGATCATGTTGCAGTTGCTGACAGCTTTTGGTGGACCAAAGCGGGTGGCGCTTGGGATTGCTCCCACGTATTCGATGTATCACGAGTACGCACGAAATTCTTTTACTAACTGGGTTTGTTTGCCAGCAGAGCCGCCGACGAGTAACAGCCAAATCCGCCCCTTTAGCGTTCGGCGTTTAATTCAAGGAATGCAGCGGCATCGCCCAGCCGTATTGTTATTGCCTCGTCCTAACAATCCAACCGGGATGGCTCTTTCCATTGCGGAGATTGACCAAATTTTGCGGGCAGCCACCACGACTGGGCCACTGGAAAATGGGGTAGCCTCCTCCACGTTGGTGGTTATTGACGAAGCTTATGCGGAGTTTCGACCAGCTAGCAGTCCGTCTGCTTTGGTGTTGTTGTCAGAAAATCCACATTTAGTGGTGACGCGGACTATGTCCAAGGCTTTTGCGGCCGCCGGATTGCGTTTGGGCTACATGGCAGCTGCTAAAGAAGTGGTAGACGAGATCCAAAAAGTGCGTTTGCCCTATCACTTGTCGCTGCTTACCCAAGCGGCAGCGAGAGCCGCTTTAGCGCACTCGGATGAATTGTTGGCTAAAGTAGAAGAAGTGCGCCAACAGCGTGACCAATTGTCCGCTTGGCTGAAAAATCAGGGGTTTGAAGTAGCTCCCTCGGAAGCTAACTTCTTGTTCTTTGGCTCGGTGGGAGATGACGAAAAAGTGTGGCAAGGCCTGCTTGAGCGCGGTGTATTGGTGAGAAATCTAGGTTCCACCGGGTTTTTGCGGGTTACGGTAGGAACAGCTACCGAGAATGAGATGTTCAAGCAAGCACTTTTGGAGGTATTGTGAGCACGTTGGATTCTAAAGCAGCTAGAGTCGGGTCTTACTCTCGGGAGACTTTCGAATCGCAAGTGCGAGTCAATCTCAATTTGGATGGCAGCGGCAAAACCAATATTTCCACTAGCGTTCCCTTTTTCGATCACATGTTGACCGCGCTTGGCAAGCATTCGTTGATCGATTTAGAGGTACAGGCCACGGGCGATACCCATATTGATGTGCATCATACAGTGGAGGATACGGCAATTACTTTGGGGATAGCCCTCAGGGCTGCGTTGGGGGAGAAAACGGGAATTTGCCGCTACGGGGTAGGGTATGCGCCACTAGATGAGGCTCTGGCCAGAGCTGTAGTGGATATCAGCGGACGCCCCTACGCAGTTTGTCAGGGCGAGCCAGAAAATCAAAAGTGGCATCTAATCGGTGGACACTACACAGGAGCGATGACTTACCACGTATTTGAATCGTTGGCCACTAACGCGGGTTTGACGCTGCACGTCACTTTACTGGATGGGCGCGATCCCCACCACATTGTGGAAGCACAATTTAAGGCTTTGGCTCTAGCTTTGCGTCAGGCTGTTGCTTTAGATCCTCGGGTGAGTGGTGTGCCCTCTACTAAGGGAAGCTTGTAGGGTCACTCTGGTGTTTTCAAGGAGATGTTCCAGTGTTTGCGTGATTCGTGAGCTAGCTGGTACACAATTTCCAGAGAACGTTTAGACCGAATTGCCAAAATTCTCGAAAGCGCCCAGAGTTTGGAACATTTCGCTAAGTATTTCGACGAACATCTCGGTAAAGGTAGAACATGAGTGCAGATACAGACGACGAGGACAAAAACTGGGGGCCAACGGATAATTGGTCTAGCTTGCCTGACTCGTTCAACCAATCAGGGGAGTTAGCTGACTCGGAGCTAACAGAGCAAGGACAATTTGATCGGCAATTCTACGAACTGACACAGGGGATGGAGTTTAGCGATCCTGCTTTGGCTCGATTCGATCGAGAATTTGCAAAATTACAGCCAGAACCTGCGCCCGAATTGTTGTGCAACGCGGTGATCGTTGCGCCGGTGTCATTCAAATTGATCAAAAAAATAGTGGGCATGCTGGCAAAACAAGGAATAAACATACAAGTCCAGCCAATCCGTTTATCGCCAGTTTCGGGCTTGTTCATGCAAGTGTGGAAGACACCAGAAAATACTGCCGACCACGAAATGGATGAACTATTGGGCGAGGAACGTCCCATGCCGCGCGAAGTTGACCTGCTGGCGAGCGCCTTATCAGCTGGAGGAGTACCAGTAGTAGCTATCGCTAGCTGGTTAGCTGATCCAGACGAAAACGCTACTCAGGAGGCGTTGGAGACTTATGGTGAAATTGGTGTAACCGGAGTGATTACCGCTTGCCAATACAAGGGTGGAAAAGTGGCCAAGTTTTTGCCGGGAGGCATGGTCATCTCGCATTTTGACCCGAAGCTGGAGGATTTATTGTTGGGCGATTTGGATCCAAATGATGTCAACTAAACATGCAGATTACTCGAGTTGTCCTTTGCAAATTGCTGTCTTTGATTACGGTGCTGGAAACGTGCACTCGGCGGTGGGAGCATTGCGGCAAGTTGGGGCAAACGCGCTGCTCACCGCTGATCCCACGCAGATTCGCCAAGCCGATGCTTTGGTTGTGCCCGGAGTGGGCGCCTTTCAAATGGTGATGGAGCGCCTCCATCAAGCAGGCGGCGTTGAGCTGATCCTAGAACACATACAGAACAATAAGCCGCTTTTGGGAATTTGCGTGGGCATGCAGATTCTCTTTGATTCTTCCACCGAAAAAGGCCAACACGCTGGTCTAGGCATATTGCCCGGTGTGGTCAGCCAACTGCCCACCAAACGGTTGCCACACATGGGATGGACGCCGGTGTATGCGGCTAAAGACTCGCTTCTATTTCAAGGAATTGCAGATGAGTCATTTTATTTCGTGCACTCATACGGGGTGTTAGCTGCGCAATTCGCGAAACCACATCCACAAGACACGCTGGCTACCCACGGACAAGAATTTTTAGCCGCCATTGAACGCGGCCCAATTTTTGCCACCCAATTCCATCCTGAAAAATCTGGACACGCAGGACTAGCTTTACTGAAAAATTGGCTAAGTTTTGTAAAAAAGACCATCGCAGACAAATAACTTTTTGGAAAAAGGAGCCACATGTTTACTCTTCTTCCGGCAATTGACGTAGTTGACGGGCAGGCAGTGCGTTTGCGCCAAGGCGAGGCAGGCACAGAAAAAGTCTACGGAAATCCCCTGGAAGTGGCGGCAGAATTTGCTGCAGCTGGAGCTAAATGGATTCACTTAGTTGATTTAGATGCAGCCTTTGGACGTGGCTCAAATCTGCAAATATTAAAGGAGGTAATTTCTACTTCGCCTCTGAAAATCGAATTATCTGGCGGAATTCGGGATGATGAATCTTTAACTAGGGCTTTGGATTTAGGAGCTACCCGCGTCAATTTGGGAACTGCTGCCCTGGAAAATCCCGACTGGACTGCGCGAGTAATTGCCAAATATGGAGATAAAATTGCAGTGGGGTTGGATGTGCGCGGACACACATTGGCGGCCAGGGGCTGGACTGAAGAGGGCGGTGACTTATTCGAGACACTGCGCCGGTTGAACCTGGCGGGCTGTGAGCGCTATGTGGTTACCGATGTGACTCGAGACGGCATGTTAGAAGGGCCGAATTTACAGCTTTTGACTGAGGTTTGTCAGCATACTGATGCACACGTGGTGGCCTCGGGGGGCGTAGCTTCCCTAGATGATTTGCGGGCTTTGCGCGATCTGGGGGTCTATGGTATTGAAGGCGCAATTGTGGGCAAGGCTTTGTATGCGGGCAGGTTTACTTTGGCAGAAGCCGTTTTGGTGGCCAACGGCGAAAAATAGGCGCATTTGGTGTATCCGATCACTCCCGCCCAGCGGCAAAAATTGGCGAATTTGCTTAATTCCAGGCAAAGTGACCTGAGGGTTGCTGGCGAAACTGGTAAGAGCGAGTTGGATTTGGGGCAGTTATTGCCCCAAATGGCTGCTGCACTAGAATCCAAGGAAACTGCCCGGCTAGAGGCGGTGGTTCGCGCATTGGAGACTGAGCGCGTTATCGCACCCATGCCGGTGGAAAAACCCTACGAGTCTGTGACTAAGTTTCCGGGCGTGAAAACGAGTCTGGGGCCAGTTGCCTGTATTTTTTCTAGCGCAAACACCTTTGCTGCCTGGCAAGGCAGTGAAACTGGTGCAGTTAGTGGAATTGGTGAAGCCGGTAAAATCGGAGAGGTTAGTGGATGCCGTCCAGTTCCCATGAGTGCCAGAAAGATAGCTTTAGCGGCAATTGCTGCAGGTCAAGCGGGCTTTGTGCTTGACCCAGGTCAAAAACACGGCTTGCTAATCCCGCGAGAAGTGGTAGAAACCTTGGCGGCTACTAGTTCTTGGCTGCCCCCTTGGCAAGATTTAGAACTTTTGAATGAGTTGCGCGAGATTAGTCGAACCCAAAATGCTGCTTCCCTCGGGCTAGTTGGAGTGAACCTAACTTGCGGTGTAAAAATGGATGATTTTACGGATCTGACTTTTTCGCCCGCCAGAGCACGATCGACACAGTTTGCGCTTTACTTGACGGTTGTGCAATTGCTGGTAGATGAAGGTTCGTATCTATCAACTAATCCGCGTGAATTAGCGAAAATCATGGCCAAACTAGGTACTTCGCCGCGTTTGCAAGCCACGTGTTGGATGGTTGAATTTCAACCCAAAATAGTTGCACAAACGTAAAAACTCTGCTAGTAATCCACTCACCAGCCAACAATAGTCTATCAGCATTTTGATAGTAAACTATCAGTAATATATCAGAAATATGTCAACAATCTACTAATAATTCCCAATAATCCGCCAGGATTGGACCAGACTAGCCAAAGCTTTTAAGTGGCTGATTCCACCAACTAACCTTCTTTGCAGGTTAGCCATTTAGGCTACCCACTGGTATAGTTGGGGGCGTTTGGAAGCTACGCAAGTGGATGAATCCCACCTGGGTACCCACCTAAAACACCAACTGAATGAGTGTTTTAGGTGTCTTTTGGAGTGGTTTTGGGTGCCGGGTTTAGCTTTTGGCCGTGTTTGTCGCGCCGATTTCTGGGGTTCCTCCATGCGTTCATTGCTCTTAGGAAAGGGGAGAGCCCATCAGCGAACCTCGTATTAATGATCGCATTCGGGTGCCTGAAGTCCGTTTGGTTGGTCCTGGTGGAGAACAAGTTGGCGTGGTCCGGGTTGAGGATGCGCTGCGTTTAGCGGAAGAAGCCGGTCTAGATTTGGTCGAGGTGGCTCCCAATGCTAAACCTCCGGTAGCCAAGTTAATGGATTACGGAAAGTACAAGTACGAGGCCGCCCAGAAAGCTCGTGATGCTCGCCGAAACCAGGCGAACACCCAGTTAAAGGAAATTCGTTTGCGCGTGAAAATTGATGACCACGATTTCCAGGTCAAAAAGGGACACGTGGTGCGGTTCTTGGAACAGGGTGACAAAGTCAAGGTCATGATTATGTTCCGTGGGCGGGAGCAGTCTCGTCCAGAAGCGGGAATTAAACTGTTGCAGCGTTTAGCGGAGGAAGTTCAAGAACTGAGCACCGTTGAGAATGCTCCCCGGTTGGATGGCCGCAATATGACGATGGTTTTGGCTCCTGTGCGCCGCAAGGCTGACGCATTGGCGCAACAGCGCGAACGCCGTCAGGCTCAGCGCGATGCTCGCCGTCGCAAACAGGAAGAGCGGGCTGCGCGCATCCAGGAAGCAGCGAACAAGTAAGGTTTTGATTCCTCTAGTCACGAAAAGGGAAGATTATGCCAAAGAACAAAACCCATTCGGGTGCTAAGAAGCGCTTTCGGGTCACTGGCTCCGGGAAGATCATGCGCGAAAAGGTGGGACACCGCCACTTGCTGGAGCACAAGTCTTCTAAGCAAAAGCGGGCCATGCAGTCTGACCAGGTTGTGCACCGCGACAACGTGAAGCAGGTGCGCACACTTCTCGGTAAGTGACAAGACTTTTCTAGGAATAAGAGGGGAAATAAATGGCTCGAGTGAAGCGTTCTGTCAACGCTAAAAAGAAGCGTCGCGTTATTTTGGATCAGGCCTCGGGTTATCGTGGTCAGCGTTCGCGTTTGTATCGCAAGGCCAAAGAACAAGTCACGCACTCAATGGTGTATTCGTACCGTGACCGCCGCCAGCGCAAACGCGAGTTTCGTCGTTTGTGGATTGCTCGCATTAATGCTGCTGCCCGCGCTGAGGGTATGACTTACAACCGGTTTATGCAGGGTTTGTCTTTGGCTGGCATTCAAGTGGATCGTCGGGTGCTAGCTGACTTGGCTGTAAATGACCAGAATACTTTTGCGCAGTTGGTTGCTCAGGCGAAGGCTGCTTTGCCTGCGGATGTGAATGCGCCCGCCGCTCAAAGCTGAACTTGATTTTGCTGTTGTGGCCTACTTTGGGCTGGTTTTCTGCGGCTTGGCTTCCCTTGTCTGCATTTATCTGTAGATGTTAGCACGGATTGCGGATTAGAGATTTGGGGGTATAGCTAAAGAAAGATTGGCGAAGTAGTTTGCTTGACTGGTCTTTAGGTAGGCTGTACAGGTGATTGTTTTTGAGCGCCCACTAATTGACAACCCCAAATCTGGGAGGATTCGCAAGGTTGTCTCTCTTAATGGGCGCTCGCCGCGTTCGCGCCACGGGTTGCTGTTGGTGGAGGGTCCTGGGGCAGTCCAAGAGCTATTGCGGTATCGCCCAAATACGGTGGTTGATGTTTACGTATCCCAAGTAGCTGCAAAGCGCCACAGCAACTTAGTGCAGTTGGCACAAAAAGCGACCAAATGGGTTCATCCGGTTAGCTCGTTGGTGTCGCGCACAATTTCTACTGACTCCCAAGGGATAGTAGCAGTAGCTCGGCTTGAGGCAATAAGTGGTATTTTAGTCGGCTCTGATTCGGATGACAGTAGCACACCAGGTACTACTGATAGTGCAGATGGCGCTAATAGAGCGTTTAGCACCAATGGTTCGGGCACTTTTTCTGAAGTGAGCGCCGGTCACCATCAAAATGTTCCTATAACCCAGAATTTAGTGCTGAATCGGGGAAATGCTCCACTCGTGTTGTTGTCGCGAATTCAAGATCCGGGCAATTTGGGCACGCTAATTCGGGTGACTGATGCTTTTGGAGCGCAGGGCTTGGTAACTACTGCAGGGTCGGTGGAGGTTGCCAATCCGAAGGTGATTCGCGCTAGCGTTGGTTCTTGTTTTCATTTGCCAATTTTGCAACACGCTAACTTTAGTGAAATCGCAGCCGGTTTGCGGGAGTCGGGTTGGTTGATTTTGGGAACTTCTGGCGGCAAAGGGACTGTGGATTTAGATGACCTACTTTTATCCGGTTTAATTACTGGGACTGCTGCAGATTCAGTGCAGTCGAAAGAACCGGGTTTAGCTGCTGGAGTGACCACAGGTTCGGCGTTATCTAACGAATCCTCTTTAACTGATGGAGTTACTGCCGATTTGTCGTGCTCGAAAAAGTTTGGTTTGCCCGCAAATACTTCACGGCTTATGCGGTTTTTGACTGATAACGAGCAATCTATGGGCGAAGAAAATCTATTTGGGGTGAAGGAAACCCCATTGGTTGCGAAATACGGGAGTTTATTGGGTCGGCCTCATGTGTGGGTGTTTGGCAACGAAGCACAGGGATTGAGCGAAGACGAATTGGCTGCCTGCGACTACTTGGTGCGCCTTCCCATGAGCGGAAAAGCCGAATCGCTAAATGTGGCTTCGGCAGCCTCTTGCGCACTGTACGCTTCTCAATTAGTGCGCCGGTTTAGCGCACTCTAGAGTGAACCTGTCTGACACGGTGTGGAATTTTGAAGAGATTTAGCGGTTGGCTACTCATATACGACAAAGCACAGGCGGTGCCACCAGAAATAGAAGTAGGCAAGGAGTAGTGCGTGAAGCAGGATTTCCAACTGGTGGGTGAATGCTCTGAAAGTCAGATCCTACAAGCGGTGTTGCCGTCTTTGCCGTGCGGCTCCAACACTGTGGTTGGCCCGGGTGATGATTGTGCAGTCGTGAATTCTGCGGGACAGTACGTGGTCACCAGTGACATATTGGTGGAGAATCAGCATTTTCGACTGGATTGGTCTACGGGAAGCGAAATTGGTTGGCGCGCTGCGATGCAGAATTTGGCTGATATTGCGGCCATGGGAGCCAAACCAGTGGCCATGGAGGTGGCCTTGGTGTTGCCCAGGGAGACTCCATTGCAGTGGGTCGAGGATTTCGGGATGGGCTTGGGGCAGGCTTTATCTGGCACCAATTGTGGTGTAGTTGGCGGGGATTTATCCAGTGGGGAGGTGATTGTAATTGGGGTGACGGTGCAGGGCGAGTGCCGGCAGGGGATTACTCCGGTATTGCGTTCGGGGGCAAGACCGGGAGATGTAGTGGCAGTAGCGGGTACGTTGGGGCGTTCGATAGCGGGCTTTTATGCGCTTAGCACGGGAGTTTTTTCCCCGGAATTACACGGAAGTGAGGTGCCTGCACCATTTACCGAGGTGGTGCAGGTTTTTCGAACTCCAACCCCGCCTCTAGCAGCCGGAGTGTTAGCCGCACAAAATCGAGTGACGGCAATGATGGATGTGTCGGATGGGTTGTTATTGGATGCAATTCGTTTGGCAAAAGCTGCTGGTGTGCGAATCGATTTTTCTAGCGTCTTGCTGGAGCCAGATGTGCGAGCATTGCGTCCGGTAGCGAAAGCTTTGCACCAGGATCCTTTGCAATGGGTTTTATCTGGGGGAGAGGATCATGCTTTGTTGGCAACTTTTCCGTCGGCAGCAGCACTCGACGATTGTTTGCTTCCTGCAGGCTTTCGGCCAATTGGCAGGGTGTTGGAGGCTAGTCAAGGACAGGAACTGGTTACCGTAGATAATCGAGTTGCAGATAAGGATAATTTGCCTACCGGATGGCAGCATTTTGGCAACTGAATGCAAGTTCTCT
>CBCPNB010000035.1:0-11345 GCA_965120455.1 uncultured Actinomycetaceae bacterium
AATGCTACGTGTAACAGCACACCAATGTAAAATAGTTGTATTCTCAGCCTATCCCTAAATAGAAAACCGATAGCCAAGATAAATTCCAGTACTAGGATCCCGTAATTCAATAATACCGTACCAACAGCATAGTCGCTAACAAATAGCAGCATGTTTTTGATAAAAGTTGGCGGACCAAATACCGAGTCACTTAACCGATACCAAATATCCGTTCCATTTGCCCATTCATCCACAAACAACTTCCCTATGCACGCATGCAAATAAACTACCATCGCTTGTAGTATGAACAATGGGATAGCTGACCACCAGATTGCTCTGATAATTCTTGGCATACTCCGATAGTTTTTGTGTTTACTCCAATGGGTAAGACGCAAATCCCCAAAGTGTAATAGAATGAAGATAAAGCTCAGCATCCAGGCTATTTGATCTCCCCCATCAATTACGGGAGAAGATGTGCCGAAACTCCAAGCCACCCAAAAATGTAGCAGACTGGTCAAAAAGGGGAACACTCCAATGATTACGCTACCCAAAATTAGGTAAACAATTATGTAAGCCCAGGGAGTGCTATGCGGAGGCATAACACAAAACAAGCTAAACGCAGAATAATTTCCGCTACACACTACTCCCTCAGGATAATTATTCGACTGATAAAAAAGCGCACCCATCGGAGTGAAGATGAAAGTCAGCAAAGTTCCGATAGCCAAAATGCTCCTACTAAAACCAGCTATCTTGTTGTGAGGGTCAATTCCCTCAATACAAAAACTGTAGCGTTCTAGGAGCGATTTATTGTCATCCATCATGTCTCAGCCCTACAAACCGCGTTTATCCGCGCGACTTCCCCAGACATACCTGAACGCACATTCCTATATGCCCAGGGCACAGCAGTAGACTTTACCAAGACTACTTCTCCGCACAACTCAAAATTACTTGCGCTAACACTCTTTTCCGTGATTGGAATTTCAGCCACACAAGCATCTAAATCACTGACGTCTGGACACTCGACCCATACCAGATCGCTTGAATCTTCTAACAAAACCTGGACATCGTATTCAGATAAACGCGACTCTCTATTCAAACCAAATGCGTACTTCATTGCGTGTTTGGCCCTCTAACAGCTTGATACCAGGTACCGCTGTCAACGTCATACATGTACGGCACCACCTGTTCCTCCCGGGGTGAACGAGTAAAAAACGCCCACCCCTGAGTAGTGAACACGTTGACTGTATCCAAAGCATTTCTGGTTTTTTGCGTGAACAGCTGATTAGCGGGCATGTATGCAAACACCTGCACCAACACGAGACCCGCAACCATGCATAATGAAATCAACGGAAACAAATACTTTGACAGTCTACGGTAAATATTTCGCATGGCTACTGCAACGCCTCCATGATCTCAACAACCATGACTTCCCTGTCCATAGTCGTAAAGGAGGCACTACCCCACCATGTCGTTGCACCACCAAATACCCAAAAACCAGCAAGAGCCACGATAACAGCTGTAACCGCTGCAGTACTATGTGCAGCCAATGCAGCATACACCCAGCACACAACACCAAAACCACAGGGAGATACCAATGGAGTAGGCGTATTCTCTATCTCTACCTCATAGTAATCTGCATAATCTTCCATTACTTCCTATAGTTGATCCATTCCTTCCTCAACTTGGAGTGGATCATTGCTGCGTATATTCGCAATTGCAGCAGATACTTCCGCCTCGAACATTTCTTCTATTTCTGCAATTGAAGCTTGTACAGCAGATTCATAATCTAGACCATCTAGACCCTCATTTTCGTGATCACCAAAGAAAATTCCTATTCCTAAAGCTTCTGCAAAAGCACCCGTTCCATAGAGTAATCCACTCAGAATTTCTTGATCACTAAATAGACCATCTGCAGAATTTACGCTGTTTTCTAGATTGCTACTACCCGTAGTGGCACTAACTGATACATCCTCGTCGTCTTTGACGCTAAAAACAACTAAACCGGCAAATTAACCCACAGGTTACTACTGACGCAACAATCTTGACTATATTTCTCTGACTACCCTTTCTCCAAATTTAATGAGAAATACAGAACCTCAAACAAACACGCAGAAATTCAACCAATTGAACCCTAAAAACTTGCTATTAAGCCTCTGTGTACAACAGTACATTTTCTCTCTCCCCCGTCAATACCCAACTTTTAAAATCAAACAGCAATTTTGTGCTTAGTAAACAGATCTCAATACATCGGCAAGCAAATAGTCATCTATTCTTTAAACAAACGCAGACTCAATCACACGTACCTCAAACCCACCCGAATTCGACAGAATTAGATCTACATCCTTATATCCAACATACTCAAGCTCAATACTTGGAGCCACGCACACATTTAAACACAGGCAAATACGTCGCCGATTGTATACCAATTTTCTGCGTCAACGTCTGTAATTTTTATTTTCAGTTCCCGCTCTAAGCGATCTACTGCGCTCCACAGAGCCAAACCATCCAACTCTAAATCCTGCTGCAAAGAAATCTCGGACGCCGCCTCCAACTTTGCCGCCAACTCATCCAATTCAGCTTCAGGCCACTCCCCACCAACCAGCTGCTCTAAGTCAGAGTCAATCGGTAAATCAGCAGTCTCCACAACGATTCTTATAGCCTGCAGCTTTCTCTTTATTTTTTGCGGATCAACCCCATCTTTTGGCTGTTGTAGCTCGGATAGCAAAGAACCTAAAGCCTCCCAGCCCGCACCCGATCCGCTCACAATCCGCCACTTTCCACCTGGCTCATCTAGCCAGCAATCTCGAACTACCCCTAAGTCCTACAGCCACATACCCTATAGGGACTACCCTAATTCACGCCACTAATTCGATTAAACCAACGCACCGGCATCCCTGCACCCGCATAACGGAACGGCTCCAACTCGTCATCCCAAGCCTGACCCAAAACCAAATCAAACGCTTCCCGGATCTCACCTACACTGCCATGGTCCAAGGCCTGGCGCACCTGCCCCTCCCTGATCACCATGATCCCTTCCTCATCCGTGTGCGCAGTAAAAAGCCCCAAAGACGGAGTATGCATGTACCGCAACCCCTGCTGCACTCCGATTGGTTCCTCAGTCACCTCAAAGCGCAAATGCTCCCAACCCCGCAAAGCACTAGACAACCTAGCACCAGTACCAGGCTCACCCGTCCATGAAACGTCAGTTCGCAAACTCCCCGGCTCAGCCGGTTGCTCAATCCAATGAAAGACCAGCTCCTGTCCCAAAGCACTAGCAGCAGCCCACTCTATATGTCGACACAAAGCAGGAGGAGATGAGTGTACATAAAGCACACCACGCGTACAACGACTCATTTACAGCCACCCCCAAAGGTCATGCAAGCAACGCCCTCCCCAACGCCGCAAACAATCCAAATACAACAAAAACACATGATGTCAGAACTCACTATACCAATCCAAACACATCAGCACATGAAAAACCGGCAAACACATTCAGAATTTACTCAAAAACACTCTCACGTTTAACTAAAGTTCCACGAGATTCTACTCTAAAGCCAAATACAATCCACCTATCAAGTGCAAAATCACCCCAAATTACCATCTCTTATTCACCAATAAGATCAGGCCGCCAAAAATCTACCAAAATCGCCCAAATTCACCAAACTCCGACACTAAGTACGATTACTTGCAGCACATCATCAGAATCCCAACAAATTTATTGCGCCCATTCTTGTTCGCGAATATCTCGCAAAGCCTGTTTGCGTGTTACTCGATCTAAACGATCAATGTACAACCGGCCATCCAAATGATCAGTTTCATGTTGCAGACAACGACCCATTAAGCCATCTCCCTCAACCACAACCTGGCGGCCATCTAAATCCACGCCCTCAACCCGCGCATACCAAGCCCGCTGCGTGGGATACCACAACTCTGGAACCGACAAGCAGCCCTCGTCACCATCTTGATACTCGTCCTTGCTGACCTCCACCAGCACTGGATTCAACACGTATCCAATCTCTCCGTCTATATTCCACGAAAATGCCCGCAAAGATACGCCAATTTGGTTCGCCGCCAACCCCGCGCGTCCAGGTTGATCCACACCCTCTAGCAGATCCTCGACCAGCGACCTCACCCGCTCATCAAAATCGCGGATTGGCTCACAAGGTGTTCGCAAAACCGGGTCACCAATAATCCGAATCGGACGATCTGCCATTTTTACTTCCCTTCTGCCATCTAGTAGCACCAACACCATCTGTAAAATAAGTCAAATTGTTAAAATGGTCAGTCAATCGCCGTCGCCGCCAACATGTGTTCGCGCAAAGCCAGCACATTTTGCACTGCCTCCCCCACCGGCACGTCAGTTGCCAGCCCCGTCTGTCGGTTCCGCAACTCCACCAATCCAGTCTTCAAGCCACGGCCAACTACCACAATGATCGGCATCCCTAACAACTCAGCGTCGGCAAACTTCACGCCAGCGGAAACTCCCGCTCGATCATCTACCAGCACTTCTGCGCCAGCTGACTCCAATTCCACCGCCAAAGCTCGAGCCGCCTCATCCAACTCAACTCCTTTACCAGCCACCACAATATGTACTTCAAAAGGAGCCACCTGGATTGGCCACTTCAAGCCCAACTCGTCGTGATTAGCTTCCGCTAAAGCCGCAATCACCCGCGAAATCCCAATCCCATAAGACCCCATCGTCACCGTCGTGGCTCGACCATTTTGATCCAACACCTGTAAGCCCAAGGCTGACGCATACTTTTGGCCCAACTGGAAAATATGCCCCAACTCGACGCCTCGACGTAGACTAAGCGGACCAGAACCATCAGGAGCCAAATCTCCTTCCTGCACGGCAGCCGCCTCTACTGTTCCATCAGCCGCGAAATCCCGGCCCATCACCAGATCGAACACATGCTTGTCGGATTCATTTGCACCCGTAATCCACCGAGTGCCCTCCACGATTCGTGGATCCACCAAATAGCGTACTGAACCAGATAAATTGCCATCTGTATCTACCTGGCGGTGAGCAGAGTTCGGACCAATCACCGCTGGACCAATGTATCCAGGCACTAATTCTGGGTGAGCAGCAAAGTCAGCCTCCGTGGCCACCTCAACTACAGCCGGTGCCAGCGCTGCCTCCAATCGCTTCAAATCCACCTCACGATCCCCAGGCACGCCAATCACCACAACCTCGCGCTCTCCCTCGGGATGCGTCAAAGCCACCACCACATTCTTCAAAGTATCCGCTGCCCGCCAAGGTCGATCCGACCTGGGCAAACTCGTATTCGCGAATTGCACCAATTGGTCGATCGTGACGCATCCAGGAGTTTCCTCCACGTGCGCTGACGGTTGCCCTTCCAGTGGTACCGCTTCGGGCACAGGCGTGACTACCGCCTCCACGTTTGCCACATATCCACCCGGAGACTGCACAAACGTATCCTCACCCACCTCGGTGGGCATGTGGAATTCCTCAGACTTCGATCCCCCCATTGCGCCTGAAACTGCTGAACAAATCACGTATTCTAAGCCCAAACGCCCAAAAATTCGCTGATAAGCCCGTCGTTGCAAAGCGTAAGAATGATCCAAACCGTTCTTGTCGATATCGAAGCTATACGCGTCCTTCATCAAAAACTCGCGCCCGCGCAACAAACCCGCTCTCGGTCTGGCTTCATCGCGATATTTCGTCTGAATCTGATATAAAGTCAGGGGCAAATCCTTGTAGGAAGACACCAGGTCTTTCACTAAAAGCGTGAATTGTTCCTCGTGCGTGGGTGCCAACAAGTAGTCGTTCTTCCGGCGATCTTGCAGGCGAAATAAATTCTCGCCGTACTCCCCCCACCGATTCGTAGCCTTATAGGCTTCAGCGGGCAAAAGAGCTGGCAAACGCACCTCTTGGGCTCCCACTGCCGCCATCTCCTGGCGAACGATTGCGCACACTTTTTCACGAATTCGCAGTGCTAACGGCAACCAAGTGAATACTCCCGGTGCAACTCGACGAATATAAGACCCCCGCAGCAACAATTTGTGGCTCTCGACATCGGCGTCTGCCGGATCTTCGCGCAGAGTCTTAACGAATAAATCCTTCATCGATTGCAACGCGCACTCCCTTAGATTTTCACGCAATTTTCCAACTTGGTGGCTTTTACGAACCGAGTTTAGCAATACTCGCCGCTACTAGCGGATACCCGCAAATTAGTGAACCACTTGGACTTCGCCATCACCTGGCTCTAACCCCATTTCACCAGCTAATTCATTAGCTAACGAAATCAGTTCCTCAACGATTTGCTCTTCTGGAACTGTTTTAACGACCTCTCCTTTAATAAAGATTTTGCCTTTACCGTTACCAGATGCAACACCTAAATCCGCTTCACGCGCCTCACCGGGACCGTTTACCACACAGCCCATGACTGCTACTCGCAAGGGTACCTGTAAATCTTTTAGACCCTCTTGCACATTTTCTGCCAAAGTGTATACGTCCACTTGAGCTCGACCACAAGACGGACACGACACAATTTCCAAAGTCCGTTCCCGCAACCCCATGGATTGCAGAATTTGCAGCCCCACTTTTACCTCTTCTACCGGTGGAGCCGACAATGAGACCCGGATCGTGTCGCCAATTCCTTGCCGCAAAAGTGCGCCAAAAGCCGTCGCCGATTTAATGGTTCCCTGGAAGGCTGGACCAGCCTCAGTTACCCCCAAGTGCAGTGGCCAATCCCCAGCTTCTGCCAAAATTTCGTAGGCACGAATCATAATCACCGGGTCGTGGTGTTTCACTGAAATCTTGAAATCATTGAAATCGAACTCTTCGAACATTTGTGCTTCAATCACGGCGGACTCGGCCAAAGCCTCTGGGGTTGCTCCCCCGTACTTCCGGTAAATCCTCGGATCAAGTGAACCCGCATTCACCCCAATGCGCAACGAAATTCCCGCATCCCGAGCCGCCCGAGAAATCGGACCCACCTGGTCGTCAAACTTGCGAATATTCCCTGGATTTACCCGCACCCCACCACAGCCCGCTTCAATTGCGGCAAATACGTATTTAGGTTGAAAATGGATGTCCGCGATCACCGGAATAGTGGACTGTTTAGCAATCACCCGCAAAGCTTCTGCGTCTTTGTCAGTTGGACAAGCGATTCGCACAATGTCACAGCCTGCTGCGGTTAACTCAGCAATCTGCTGCAAAGTTGCGCCAATGTCGTGGGTTTTCGTGTTCGTCATCGACTGGACACTAATCTGTGAGTCCCCACCAACCGGCACACCGCCAACATGAATCAAACGCGTTTTTCGCCGAGGAAAAGAAAATCCTTTGACTTGCGGCATTCCCAAAGACACAGTTTCACTCACGCCTCTATTATCCTGTATTTGTCGCCGGATTTGCCCACCTGTTTCGACCTGTTGACTCACATTTTCTGGCTAACTCCAAGCCTATAGGCGGGGTCCCAACTGAATCGGCCGTTTGCTGAGAATCAGAATTAGAATCTATCCGCTTTGTTGAAAGAGAGTAATCGGATTGATCAGATCGGCTGCCACTAGCACCACACTAATCAAAATCAACACACCAAATACGAATGAGGACAAGGGTACCGCTCTAGCAGCATCCACCGGAGTGGCCACCCGGCCGCGCAACCGGCTGAACAAATTTTTGAGCATTCCCCAAATTGCTGCCACAAAATGGCCTCCATCCAAGGGAGGCAAGGGAATCAAGTTGAACACAAACAAAGCAATATTGAGTGAAGCCAGCAAAGCACACAACATGGAGGCTCGATCGACCCACGTGACCTCTCCACCACTGGATGCGGAATCGACTGAAGTAATTTCTCCTGCCACCCGGGCTACACCAACTACCGATACCACTGATTCAGGGGAACGCTCTTGTCCAGTAAATAAATCCACCATCGTGTTCCACAAATTCACGGGCAGTGAAAAAATGGCTTTTCCACTCAAAATCACTTGCTGTCCAGTAGCACTCAAAGTTTCACCAAAAGTACCATGCTCGCGTCCTACTTGAGATTGAATGCCCAAGGCTACAGTGTCTTGACTTACTTCTGGAGTCACCAAAAATTCTAGGATCTCTCCTTCGCGCACCACTTGAATAGTTGCGGTTTCAGCGCCATTTTCGGCAATCAGCTGACGTAATTGTTCCCAGCTGTCAATCGTTTCACCATTCCAGGCAACGACTTCGTCGCCAGCTTGCAGTCCAGCGTCAGCGGCCGCTGTTGCTCCCGCCGAGCTATCCGTATTCACCGCCTCTAAAGTGGTCGTAGCCACCTGGCTGCCAAATCCCACTACCACAACTGCCAGGAACACAAAGGCCAACGCTAGATTCACTAGTGGTCCAGCCGCAATAATGACGGCTTTTTTCCAGGGACTAACCTGCCACAAAGGTTTTCCAGTCAGGCCAACTGCAGCTGCCTCTTCTAACTCTCTTTGTGAATCCCGGCGAGCCAACTCTGCCATAGTGGGATCGCCATTTTTCCGCAATGTTTTCGCACCCGATTTAGCCGGTGGATACATGCCCAAAATACGCACGTAACCACCCAATGGAATTGCCTTAAAACCATAGGTAGTCTGGCCGATTCGCTTCGACCACAAAGTTTTTCCAAACCCCGCCCAGCATTCAGGCACCAGCACGCCAAAGAGTTTGGCAAATCCTAGATGTCCAAACTCGTGCAAAATCACTGACACCAATAGGCCAACCACCAAGATTATTAGCCCTAGCAGATATGCCACTTGCTACCCCTTACAGTTATTTAGCAATTCAGTTGCGCGCCCACTAGCCCATTTCGTAGCGGCTAAAATTTCAGTCAAGTCGGGAGTTTTACTGCCTTCGTGTTCTTGAACAACTTGAGTGACCACAGACATAATGTCGAGCCACTGGATTTTGTCTTCCAAAAACGCTTGCACGCAGACTTCGTTAGCAGCATTCATCACTGCTGGATGTGTTGGGGAAGCTTCTAAAACCTGTTTTGCTAATTCTAGAGCTGGAAAAGTTTGGTGATCTATGGGCTCAAAAGTCCACTGACTGGCCTCACTCCAGGTAAGAGGTTTAGCGATTGCGGGCAGGCGGTACGGAGCTGCAACACGGCATGAAGTAGTCGCATTAACCACTTTGGTTAGCTTTGTTGATTCAGTTACTTGCCAAGTACTGTGCAATTCTTCGCCCTGGTTAGTTCTACCTGCTTCTAGTAGAATTTTTCTGTCCACCAGGTTATCTAAAAAAATTTCGCTAGAGTTTACCTCAGCCCCCCAGGTTAACCCCAGGGCAATTGGAATCTTCATATCCGGCGGGGAAGCTTGCAAAATAGTTGCCCCATCTTGCCAAGTAACTGCCGAATGCACAATTGACTGCGGATGGATTACTGGCATGATCTGCCCCACTGGTAAATCGAATAATAGGGCTGCTTCTATTAGCTCTAGTCCCTTATTCATCAATGTCGACGAGTTCACTGTGACCACTGGCCCCATTTGCCAAGTCGGATGTGCCAATGCATCTTTAGCCCGAATCCCAGTCAATTCGCTTGCTTTCCGACCCCGAAATGGGCCTCCGGAAGCCGTTAGCACTAACTCAGCCACTTCTGAGCGTCCAGTTACAACCGGGGAGGTCATGCCTTTTTCGTGCACACCAGCCAACAAGGATTGGGCAATCGCTGAATGCTCCGAATCCACCGGCACTACTTGACCTGGAAAAACCTGTGCCTGTTTTACCAAAGCGCCGCCCACCACCAGCGATTCCTTATTCGCCAGAGCCAGCTTGGAGCCAGCCTGCAAGGCAGCCAAAGTTGCACCTAGACCCACTCCCCCGGTGATCCCATTCAAAACGGTAGCCTGGGGAGCAAGACTGGCCAAAGTTTCCACAGAACTCGAGCCAGCCAAAATTTCAGGCATCCGCGAATCTCCAGGCCGAACCCCACTTAGTCGCAGAGCTTCTAGCAAACCAGCTTCACTGCGAGCAGGAGTTTTTCCACCCAAAGCCACTCGCTGGGGATGAAACTCTAAAATTTGCTCGCTCAACAAATCCAGGTTCGCCCCACCAGCAGCTAACCCTAAAACGCGAAACTGTTCGGGGTGCTCGCGAATCACCTCCAAAGCTTGCGTGCCAATCGAACCCGTGGACCCCAAAATGATGACGTCAATCATGTGCCAAATCCTTCGCCATTTAGCTGACCAGCTTAGTGGAATTTAGGAAACGGCTTGCAAAATGTCGATGACTCTACCTAGATAGATGTCCACATGAGCTTCAGAGTAGGCTTTCTTGCCTTTAGCACTGTCAAACAGTGCCATGCGAATGTCGTCTGCAGTCAACTTGATTTCGTCATCAAAGAAGGCAGATAACTCATCCAATACTGCATCAACTTGATCGCTTCGATAGCCACGCTCCCCCTTTTTCGGGTGTGGAAAACGCTCACCTTCTGGTTTGAGCAAACGCGGGTAGAGAGTAGTCGCGGTCTCAGCCACCCGGTCATACCATTCAGCCTCCCCCTGAACGGAGATGAACTCGGCGCGGTCGCGCTGCACAAATGCTGCCTCTAACCTATTCAAAGCCGCATCCACTACTTTGGTGTCGTAGCCACCTCGACATAGGGGAAACGACGCCAAACGCACCTGCTCGGCCGAAAACTTACTCGAGGGCATCCCGCCTTCGTAAGCATTGCGAGCCTTTTCAAAAAAAGCGGCTACATGCTTTTGGGAATACCCTCGTCGAAAAGAACTGACGCAGGGAAAAATGTCTTTACTCATCGAATTCCTTCCCGCTGGCTAGCCGACGAATCTAGCACTCATACTCCGTTCATCGTCTACATCCATTGCCATCATAGCTAAATCGTTCAAAAGAGTGTAAAGTACTGCGGACTCATATTGCAAAACTAGTTGCGCTGCTCTGCTTGTCTTTGCCAGTTGGTCGCCAATTGGCCACAAGCCCCATCTATGTCGGCTCCTCGCGTGTCACGCACCGTGGTGCGAATACCGCTTTCGCGGAGAATCCTCACGAACTCATTTTGCGCCCTCCTGGTGGAAGCAGTCCAAATTGTACCTGGAGTCGGATTCAAGGGAATTGGATTCACGTGCACCCAGCCTCGTCCGCGCCGATTCAATTGTTCGGCCAACAGTTGGGCGCGATAGGGCTGATCGTTCATATTTTTGATCAACGCGTATTCAATGGAAACTCTGCGCCCGGTTTTAACAAAATAGGCGCGGGCGGCATCTAGGAGCTCGTCAACTTTCCACCTGGAATTGATGGGTATCAGCTCATCTCGCAAATCGTCATCTGGTGCGTGTAGTGAGATTGCCAGCGTGAGGGGCAGTCCTTCGTTGGCTAGTTTGTCGATCGCTGGCACTAGTCCCACAGTGGAAACAGTTAAATTGCGGGC
>CBCPNB010000036.1:0-22603 GCA_965120455.1 uncultured Actinomycetaceae bacterium
TGTCTCTTTTGGTGGTTCCACTAGCTCTTTTGAGTTGTTACAGGAGGGCAAAATTGATTACCTGGTCTACCAGGATCCGTATTTGGGAAGCCGGGTGGTAGAAATGTTGCGCAAACAAATGTCAGGCAGCAACATGTATTCAGGTAATACTCCTTTGGTTAGAGGATTTGACCAAACAGTCTCGGAGCAAATGGTTGAAAAATATGGGTACTGAGTATTTTCGATTAGAGCATCTAGTTGAAGTGAACGTTTTTGCTTCTTCAGGGTACCTTTCTTATCACTCAGATTTACTCTAAGGTTTCGATGAGAGTATTGAGGGCATGAAGTATTAAAGTGCCGAAAAGTATGATTGGCGTGGACTGTGGTGAATAGGTGGATGATGGGAGGGTTATGTCTTTGCGTGTTGCAGTAGTCTCACCGTGGTATCCCAGTGCTCGACATCGAACTGAGGGTGTATTTGTGCGAAATGAAGTGGCCGCGCTGCAACAGGTCGGGGTGGATGTGTTGGTGATTCATCTGTGCCGTGAATTGCCTGCAGGACAAGTCCGCCTAGATGGGGTAGCGGAAACAGAAACCCAATACGTCGGAGCAGACGATGGAGTGCCAATTATCCGGCTAGGTATGCACCCAGCTGATCCTCTGTCGGTGATGCGAGCTGCGCCACGATTGGCAAAATGTTTAGAGAACATAGATGTAGTGCACTCGCACGCAATTTCAGCTTTGCCAATCATGCGATTAGCTCACAAACACAAAAAAAAGCCGTGGATACATTCAGAGCACTGGTCGGCACTGGCAAATCCACAAACTGCTAGCCCACTTTTACAATTAGTGCGACCTGGTTTTGGACTCTTATTGAAGTTCCCAGACATTGTTTTGGCTGAATCAGAACGGTTAGCTGTAGCGGTACAAAAATTCCGGGGGAATAAATTGACACAAATTATTCCTTGCATTGTGTCAGCACCAGAAAAGCTAATAGAGAGACGCCAGAATTTAGGTGATGAGTTGTGGTTGACTTCAACTGGGGGAGTAATTGAACGCAAAAACCCCAAATTGGCGATTGAAATGGTTGCCGAACTGCAAAAATACGGGATAAAAGCCCATCTTCGTTGGTCTGGGGTGGGAGAACTAATGGATGAGTGTCGACAGCTAGCTGCCTATTTAAATGTGGATTGCGAATTTTTGGGCACGCAAACTCCCCAGCAAGTCCAAGCTGAAATTGCTCGTGCAGACTTTTTCGTCGCTCCTACCAGGGGAGACAATTTTTTTGTGGCAGCTGCCGAAGCCCTGGTAAATGGACGCCCTCTGCTAGCTAGCGACCAGGGTGGTCACGTCGAATATGCTGACGCAAAATACAGTGAGATTGTGGCAGAACAAACTCCCTCGGCATATGCTGCCGGGCTCCTGCAATTGCGGGATAAAGCTGCGGGGATTAGTGCCAGCGAAATTAGCGCTTCCGTGGCTGTAAGATTTGCGCCAGAAACCGTGGCAGCCCAACTCCTTGACACGTATAACGCTGCGCTAAAACTTAGGCAAAAAACTACCTAGGACGAACATAGTGAGTGAAATTATTGAATGGGCTGGGCTCTGTGCACTGGCATTTGCTGCAGCCTGTGTGCTGTGGGCATTTGGCTGGCTAACTTTATCCATTTTGGGGATGCGCCCAGTCAAAGCTCTCATTTACGGGCTGCCGGTTGGTGCAGGAGTTTTTGGGTTACTCTCCTTGTGTTGGGGATTTGCAGGATACAACTGGGGGTGGGTTCCAGTTATTGGCCTGCTCCTCGTTCTGGGTGCGGGATACGTGGCCAGAACGTTTTATCACAACCGCCACAAAGACTTGTCGACAGCATTTTCTCTGTCAGCAGAGTTTTCGAAGTTCAACTACCAAAAGGGCACACTCATTGCCTTAGTCCTCGGCTCCGGGCTATTTGCTGGTTGCCAGCTGGTGATTTTTGTGCAAGGCATGCCTAGTCCTACTAGTATGCCGATTTGGGGGGATGCCCAATTTCACTTGTCGGCACTGCAATTAATCTACGAGACTCGCAACGTTAACCCTGTGGAAGCTTTGATTCCGCTATACGGCTGGGAAAAGGACACCAGTTCGTATTACCCGTGTGGTTGGCATGCGCTGGCAGTGTTATTTATGACCTCCTCGGATCCAATTTTTGTCACTAATGCGATGAGTTTGATGATTGGCGCGATTTTGTGGCCGGTGTCTTTGGGCAGTCTGGGGGTAGCGACCCTCCCTCGCTACAGCCGGTGGATGGCGGCGATCACCCCCTTAGCAGCAGTGGCAATTGTGGAGTATCCAGCCGTGATGGGATACGGGTTCTCGGTCTACCCATTTGTCATGGCAGTGGCCCTTCTCCCCGCTGGTTTGGGCATGTTATTGGAGTGGCAGCGTTATCACAGGCAAGGTAGTCCCCGATTTACTCGCCGACCGTGGGTAGTTGGTTTATGGCTGGCGATGATTGGTCTAGTTTGTTTACAGCCATCGGTGGCCGTATCTTTACTTTTGGCAATTTTAGTGGTGCTGCTGATACAAATGTTTACAGCCCTACCCAAGTGGTGGCGTACAGGTGGCAGAGTTCGGGTGAGAAGCGTCTGGTTGCCGACGTTGGTGTTTGCCAGCATCGCTGCAGTGGCGTGGATTTTGCCCAAAGTTAGTTATATCCAGAAACTAGATGAGTTTGAGCGTTCTGCATTGGGGTATGGGCAAATGGTGGAGCAATTTTTGGACGGCACCTTTGCAATCACCTTGTCTTGGCCGTGGTGGACTATTTTCTTGATCGCCGCACTTTTAGGAACCCTGTTATTGTTGCGTCAGCGCGTAGGCTGGTCGGTGCTGGGAGTTCTCATCGTCTGGGCGGGGCTGTACGTGGCCTCATGTGGGGAGGATGGGTATTGGAGAATGCTCACGGGAGCTTGGTATAAAGACTATCTTCGGCTCTGTATTCCACTTTTTGCGCTAATTGCACTGACAGTAGCTGCTTTGGCAGCTCATTTGTTGGCTTGGATTGAGAAATGGTTGAGGTCGAATCAAAAAAATCTCCCCGGTAGCAATACTTTGGTTGCTCTCGAAGTGATTCCGGAGCGAAGGTGGAAGCCTTTTGGGGCCGCATTGGCGGTTTGCCTGCTGATTGTAGGTTTGCTGTTGCAGGCTTTTCGAGCTAGCCGACAAGTTTCCGTGGATTATGTGGCCATGAATTATGTGCCGTCTGCAACTGGCACCGATCAGTTGGATGAAGACGAAATCCAATTGTTGTCGCAGTTGGATGAATATTTGGAGCCAGGAGCTAAAGTTTTTGGTGACCCGAAAACTGGGGTGGGTTTCGCTTCAATTTTATCTAGTCATTCCTCGTATATCGGATTGCCGACGATTACCCAAAATATGTCACTAGATCAGTGGCGTTTAGTGCAATATTTTTCGGAGTGGGAAACGAATGAATTTGTGTGTGAAATCGTCCAAGACAATAATATTCGCGGATTGATTGTCAGCAAAGATATTCCCGAGGAGAAACAAAATGATTATGGAACAGTGTTGGAAACAGACTTATCGAATGGATTTCAGCTACTGGCTGAAGTTGGCGGTGTCCAATTATGGGAAATCACAGGCTGTTGGGATAATTAGCGGAAAGAGGGGGAAGGCAGGCACATGTATGAATGCATAGATCACGACTCCTGCAAAAAATCCTCGATTTATGGTCAAAAATTTGATACTCGCGGGTTTTCCTCTGATCTTGCAGTTGTAGTAGAGCAAGTGTCTAAAGAGTTTATTTTACATCGCAAGTCTTCCGTTGACTTGGATGAAAATTTTGTAGGTAGCAATCGAGAAAATGGTTGCGTAGGGGATGATGTTGGTGATCGTGAAAGAGGAGCTGATATCGACAAACACCGATTTTTAGCTATAGACGACGTTAGTTTTACAATTTCTAAAGGAACTAGTTGTGGGTTAGTTGGCTCTAATGGATCTGGTAAATCGACAATCTTGAAACTACTTTCTGGAGTTTATCAACCGACGCGTGGTTCTATTCATGTGAGTGGTAAAATCTCAACTTTGTCGGACTTAGAGGCAATTTTTCGCTCAGAAGCAACCGGAAGAGAAAATCTTAGTTCGTATGTAACCAGTTTAGGTTATTCACAGGCACAAGTTATCCAGCTCATTGACAAAATTATTGAGTTTGCAGATATTGGTGATTTTATAGATTTACCTGCAGAAGAGTATTCAGCGGGAATATATGAGCATTTAAGACTGGCAACGGCAGTAATAGTAGAGCCAGAGATTCTACTAATCGATGAAACAATCGCTACAACAGATACGGAGTTTCAAAAAAGATGTTTTACTTATCTTAAAGAATTGAAAAATAGTGGAGTAACTGTTATCTTGGCAACTCATTCACTGAGTTTAGCTAAAAAACTATGCGAGCAAATTATTTGGATAGAACAAGGACGAGTGCAGGCAATCGGCTCGGCAGATAAAATAGCGTCCAGCTACTTCCCAAATGTAGATATGGATTCTGTGATTGCCATCAAGATTGAATGTGCCCTAGCACGAGAGAGGCAAGCTCTAGAACAAATTGCATTGATCCGCAGTTCTGCTTCTTGGCGTTTGACCGCTCCACTGCGAGCAGCGAAGCGATTCTGGCCCTTTTGAGGAGATGGTAACGTAATAATGTTTTGGAAGGTAAAGGCTTTGGCACGAGATTTGGTAACGCCTCCGGTAGTGTACAGCCAGGAGAGTCAATTATTTTTGGAATCGGGCGATTTAGAGAGAATCCGTGGGGCAAATAAGATAGCTTTGGTGGCTGCTTGGTCTGCGCAACCGGAAATGTCGCTTTCGCTATCTAAATATTTGGTTGAGTTGGAACGAGCTGGTTACGTGTCATTGTTGATTTCCACGTCCAGTTTTTCGCAGAGATTGTGTTGGCCGTATGGTTTGCCAGAGTCGGTAGTAGTGGTTCGTCGGAAAAATAGGGGATACGATTTTGGATCTTGGGCAGCGGCTTTGTATGCGTTTCCACAAATTTATTTGGCGGATACAGTTTTGTTGACTAACGATTCGTTATTGGGCCCATTTTCGTCGTTGCAGGAGATTTTTACGGAGGTCGAATATTCACGGGCCGACGTGATTGGCTTGACCGATTCTATTCAGATGGGGCATACGATTCAATCATATTTTATGGTATTCAAACGAGGAATTTTAGCAGATTATTCTTGGAGAAGATTTTTCAACAATATTCGACCGCAGCGTAATAAAATGGACGTAGTTTATCGATATGAGGCAGCAATTGCTTCCAAGTGTGTTCGAGAGGCCTATGGCTGGGAAGTCTTATATCCGGCGACAGCGTTAAAAACCGGTAAAACTAATCCATTTATTAGTAAGTGGAAAGAGTTATTGCAATTGGGTTTTCCTTTTGTGAAGCGCTCGCTATTTACTGATCCTTCGTTGAGGGAACACGGTGAAAAGGCCTGCAAATTTTTAGCGGAAACTTATCAAGTGGATGTGGAGCAGTGGATGCCAAATATGCAGATTGCTAGCCGAAAAATAGATAGTCACGGAAATGAATAAACATGAGAACGAATGTTATAGATGAATGTCCAAGCGTAGATCTGTAATCTCGAAGTTAGTGGAGAGAACAGAAAGGAGATAAAATTGCTTCAGCGTAATCTCAACTATCGACGTCTGTCCCGTTTATTAAAATCTTTAGCGAGAAACTTTGGCCAAGCTTTATGCAATTGCTATGGTAAAAAAAGTGATATAGCATTCAAGAATGAGGATCATCCTGCCAGTTTTTCCCAATGGATGAATCGCAATGGTGGACGCTTTCGTGGAGGTTTCCCGAACTGTTGGCGAGTTGATCCAAGATTGTCTCTTTCCAGTCAACATAACTGTCGGAATAATACAAATAGTGTTTCTAATAAAATGAATTTAGATTTTTCTGAACGGAGACAAAACCAGGAGCAAGATTTATCGTTACAGCAAAAGCAAGTCTTATTGTTGCAGCAAAGCCAGAAGCTAGAACGGGGGCAACCTCAGCAATCTCGTGGCTGTCCTGATTTGGCTGAGTCCACTTGTCCTACTTGTTCTAAGCTAGCAGTAGTAATTCACATCTTCTATTTAGAATTGGTTAGAGAAATTGTGGATCGTCTGCAGAATATTCCAGTTGAGTTTGATGTTTTTATAACGAATGCAACAAATAAAAACATTTCTGATGATATATTCTTGGTAGGAAAAGCTCAGCGAGCTGTAGTGCTCGAAGTTGATAACTGTGGACGAGATATTTTTCCACTAATACAATTGGTGAACGCAGGAATACTAGATAATTATGAATTGATTTTGAAAGTACATACTAAAAAATCTGCTTGGCGGGCAGAACATGCGCAGTTATCGGGCAATGGAGATGAGTGGCGTAAGCACTTTTTAGATTCTCTTTTAGGATCTTCTCCTAATTTAGATAGTCAGAATCACGGTTCTCAGTATAGCCAATATAGCTTTCAAGATAGTCAAAATTATGAGTCTCGAAGTAGTCAAAATTATATAGCTCAAACTAGTCAAAACCGTGTGAATCAGATTTTGGGATTTTTCGCCGAAAATCCACAGGTTGGAATAGTTACTGCCTCAGGTAATGTTCTAGGGGCAGATTTTTGGGGTGGAAACAAGTATCTAACAACAGAATTAGCTAAGCGTTTGGAACTAGAAATTGATTATGATCTACTACAATTTCCAGCGGGATCTATGTATTGGATTCGAGGATTCATCCTTCAAGGACTGAGAGCATTATGCCTAACTGAAACAGATTTCGATGAGGAAGATGGACAAATAGATGCCACTACAGCGCACGCAATTGAGCGCCTAATTGGGGTGTGCACAGCTGAAGCCGGATTGTCACAAAATACTATAGACCAGGTTAGGGTAGATCGGACGCAATCCTATGAATATTTTTCTGCTTCTGCCAAACGTCGTCCTGTAGCACGTTTTATTCCATTTTATTTGCCACAATTTCATCCTAATGAACAAAATGATTGTTGGTGGGGAACAGGATTTACTGAGTGGACAAATGTAACTACTGCTATACCAGTATTCTCTGGACATAACCAGCCGCTACTTCCAGCGGATTTAGGATTTTACGACTTGCGTTTGGATGAGGTGCGCGTTGCCCAAGCTGAGTTAGCTAAATGGGGTGGAATACAAGGATTCATGTACTACTATTATTGGTTTTCTGGACAGAGGCTACTAGATTTACCGATTAAAAAATTAAGTGCTAGAAAGGAAATAGACCAGCCATTTTGTTTGATGTGGGCAAATGAAAATTGGACTAGAACTTGGGATGGTCGAACAAAAGATATATTGATAGAACAGAAGTACGATACAGTTCCAGTGACTAGCTTCATCGACGATATAGCGAAATTTTTGTTAGATTCACGCTATTTACGAGTAAATGGAAAAGCAATTTTAGCAATTTATCGGCCCGCACAAATTCCAGATCTATCCAACGTGATTGAAGTGTGGCGTCAACGTGCTCAAGAGTTGGAAATCGGCGAGTTAATGTTACTAGCGGTCAAAGTGGCGGTTGAATTTGATGGCTTGGGAAATAAAGTTCGAGATTACGGATTAGATGGAGTGTTAAGATTTCCCCCACATGGATTACCGTGGAAACCAGTATCAACTCGCAAATTGCATTTAAATCCGAAATTTAGCGGAAACCTATTTTCTTATCGTGAATTAGTTGATTCCGCTCTCCGGTATCCGGGCAGCATCCACGAGTTCGCCGGGGTGATGGCTAATTTTGACAATACTGCGCGTCGGCAGTGGAGTTCTGATATTTGGTGGGGAGCCAATCCTTACACCTTCCATCGATGGATCGCACAAACCGTGTCAGAGATCAAAAGTCTTCCCTATGAGGAACGGGTTGTCTTTATCAATGCCTGGAATGAATGGGCAGAATCTGCAGTGCTGGAACCGAGTATGAGGTGGGGTAAAACTTACCTACAGGCGGTCAGAAATGTGGCGTTTTCGTGATTTACAATATTTCGTATAACTGTTAAATAGTTGCCAGGATACAGACGAATTATTTTGGAGTGGGTGATTTAGGATAGAGGGCAGACAAAGAAGGGATTGCAGGTGAAAGGTATTATCTTAGCTGGAGGCTCGGGTACACGTTTATATCCTTTGACCCTAGGTGTGTCTAAGCAATTGCTGCCGATTTATGACAAGCCGATGATCTATTATCCTTTAGCAACTTTAATGTTAGCGGGAATTCGAGATATTTTGGTGATTACTACTCCACGTGATGCGCCAGAATTTTACCGCTTATTGGGAAATGGTAGTCAATTCGGAATAAAATTAGAGTTTTTAGTTCAGCCAAAACCAAATGGCCTAGCACAGGCTTTTGTACTGGGTCAAGATTTTATTGGTAATGACAAAGTGGTCTTAATACTAGGGGATAATCTTTTTTACGGTCCGGGGTTAGGAACGAATTTAAAAAAATTGAACGATATTCAAGGAGGAGCAATCTTTGCCTATCAGGTGTCTAATCCTAACACATATGGCGTAGTTGAATTTGATGAAAACATGCGGGTGCTTTCTCTGGAGGAAAAACCCGAGCACCCGAAATCAAATTTTGCGGTACCAGGTTTGTATTTTTACGATAATCAGGTGGTGGAAATTGCAAAAAATTTGCAGCCTTCTGCACGGGGAGAGTACGAGATCACAGATGTAAATCGCGAGTATTTGCGTCGCGGTCAATTACAAGTGTCTGTGTTGTCTCGGGGGACGGCTTGGTTGGATACGGGCACGTTTAACGGTTTAGGCGAGGCCGCTGATTACATTCGCGCAGTACAAACTCGCCAGGGTACGATGATTTGTTGTCCCGAGGAGGTAGCTTGGCGGCAGGGATTTATAACTGACGACAAACTTCGTCAAATTGCTAAACCTCTATGTAAATCAGGCTATGGAGACTATTTATTGGCTCTATTGGATAAAGAAAAACAGTAGTGATATTGAGTAGTGGTAAAGTGGTAATGTGTGGTAGTATGCTATTTCTAGATTGCTGTCTGTAGTGTACGTAATTTGTAACATACATGCACTAGAAGTAAGTAATTATTAGTAGTTTGTTATAGTCGATATATCTGTTGTGTTCTCTATTATATTCTATTTCCATTATGTTTGGTGTGCTTACTGTGTCCGTTGTGTTTATATTTTCCGCTTTGACCGGATAGACCATCTAGAATCGCTTGTGCTATGGCTCTTGTGCGTGCAGTCCTTCCAGCGAAAGAATGGTTACGATCCAGATCGCTTACGTTCGAGCCAATCTCTTTTAAATTTGGTTCTCCCGGCACTGCTAGAATATAAAAGCTCATATATTTACATAACCACACTAAGTAACCTATTTTCCAGGTTAAACTAAGCCAGGGAGAAGAAAGTAAGAATATAGTATTGCGAGTTAAATAGTAGTTTCGTTCCGGAGAATGTAAATGAATTTCTCGTCGAAAAATAGAACTTAAGATTCCTGGTAACCCTACAATTGCTTCGCCTAGTTCATGTGACATTTGCACATCTCCTGTCACCACGACTGAATATCCAGCTTGGTTTGCTCGCAACCCCCAAACTAGATCAACGTGGTCGATAAATAGAAATTCATCCATGAGACCAATTTGAGCTAAAGCTGGAACTGAAACGAGAGTCCCTGAGGATAAAAGGAAGGGAACTTTTTGGAGTTCTCCCGGTTGGGGAATACAACGCCGTTTCGGCCCCCAAATGGTAAATGAATACACTAATGGAGAACCGGCAATTTGCAGGTCAAAAGAATTTTTAGTTGCCCTCTCATCAACTGGAATAGGACCAACTGCGGCATATTTTGGATTTTCTGCTAAAATTTGGCGCAAAGTAGCCACCATTTCGGTTGGAGGAATCGAGTCTTGATCTAAGAGCAGAATAAAGCTAGCCCCTTGACCAAGAGCCCAGCGAATACCAATATTTTGAGCAGCAGCAATACCTAGGTTATCTTCCAAAGTGAATAACTGATTAGCGAAAATTGAGCACTTTTTGATAAGTGAACTATGATTTTTTGAATCATTATCTACAATGCAAATTTTATCTACTTGCGAGAGTATGTTTTGCAACAGGAGTTCTAATTTAACTAAATCTGGATTGAATGTTACAACTACAGCGATAACCGATTCCTGGGGATTGATAGTAGGTTTGGATACACCAGTTCGCCACGGGCTTTTACGCCGCCACCGTTTACAACACATACGGGGCTACTATACCATCACGACGCTACAGTATTGTCACAGAAAATTACCAACCCAGATATTCGCTGGCTAGTTGGCTAGAGCTAGTTGGACAGCTCGAAGGAGGCCTCTATGCGCATTGTCGTCACTGGCGGTGCTGGTTTTATCGGTGCAAATTTTGTGCGCATGTTGTTGCAACAACATCCTCAAGTTGACGTAGAGGTTTTTGATCTTTTCACCTATGCGGGGAATCGAGCCTCGCTGTTAGACATTCCACCAGAGCAAGCTACCAGGTTGACGATCATCGAGGGCGATATTGCGGAGCCAGATTTGACTGATCAAGTGGTTGGTCGCGCGGATGCAGTGGTGCATTTTGCTGCGGAGTCACATAACGACAATTCTTTGAGTAATCCTGAGCCTTTTGTGCATACGAATGTGGTAGGAACCTTTGTTTTGTTGGAGGCGGTTAGAAAATATAAAGTGCGTTTCCACCATGTTTCCACTGACGAAGTGTATGGTGATTTGGCGTTGGATGATCCGGGAAAGTTCACTCTCCAAACGGCATACAATCCGTCGTCACCGTATTCGGCCACTAAAGCAGGGGCAGATTTATTGGTGCGGGCTTGGGTGCGTAGCTTTGGCATAGAGGCGACTTTGTCGAATTGTTCAAACAATTACGGTCCGTTTCAACACATTGAAAAATTCATTCCCCATATGGTTACTAATCGCTTACTTGGCGTCAAGCCACGTTTGTATGGGGATGGATTGAATGTGCGGGATTGGATTCATGTGCTAGACCACAACCAGGCAGTGTGGGAGATTCTCCAGCGCGGGCGGATTGGGGAGACTTATCTGATCGGTGCTAACGGGGAAAAATCTAACTTGCAGGTGGTGCAAATGCTCAACGAACTGATGGGCTTTCCGGCAGATGACTACGTGCAGGTAGCAGATCGACCAGGACACGATCGACGTTACGCGATTGACGCTACCAAACTCCAAGAAGAGCTCGGCTGGCAACCCCAATACGTGAACTTTGCAGATGGATTGGCGCAAACCATAAACTGGTATCAAAACCACCCAGCTTGGTGGCAACCACAAAAGCAAGAGGTCGAAGCCAAATATGTCGGACAGGGACACTGAGTCGTCTGATCTGCCGTTGGTACACGTGGCTATGGCCACTTACAACGGGATGCGCTGGATTGAATCCCAGGTACAGACCATTTTGGAACAAACTGGTGTGCGAGTGCATTTGGTGGTCTCTGACGATCATTCTCGGGACAATACTGCTGCATATTTGCAGAAATTGGCCGATACAGATTCTCGGGTTACCTTTCTGCCGCTGCGCCAGGGGAGCCCGAAAGTGGCAGCTAATTTTTTTTACGCGTTAACCAACACGAATGTGGGTGAGGGAGAGTTTTTTGCCTTTTCAGATCAAGACGATTTGTGGAATTTAGACAAGCTCAGCCAACAAACCCAGTTATTGCGATCTGCACGGGTTGATGCGGTGTCGTCAAATGTAATGGTTTTACAGTTGGACGGATCGCAAAAATTACTGCGCAAAGATCAGCCTCAAAAACGCTGGGACTATATTTTTGAGACCCCCGGCCCGAGCTCCACTTTCGTGTTGAACTATCGATCTTTTCAGCTGGTCAAAGACTATTTGTTGAACCACGATGTCGGGGATGTAGAATTTCACGACTGGCTAGTGTATGCGCTGGTACGAGCCAGTAACTTACAGTGGATGATTGATTCTCGCGGGCATGTGTTCTACCGGCAGCACTCCGACAATGTTTTGGGCGCGAGAACCTCCTTGCAGGTAAATTTACAGCGCGTCCAATCCATGAAATCGGGTTTTTACCGCCGACAATTCCAAGTAATTGCAGGTCATGCCCTAAAAATTGGCCAGCAAACAGGTCGGTCTTCGTCCTGGCAAATGGAATTGGCGGAGATAAAAAGATTGTTAGCAGACAACAACTATCGGTCTCGCCAGAGCTTAGCGAAGCGCTGCGGGCAATTTCGTCGTAAATCAGCAGATGCCTTATCTCTATCCAGCCTGATTTTGGCAGGATGGTGGTAGTGGTAAGCAAAATTCAGCGGCCTTGTGTTGGGTAGTGTAAGTTCTCTAGTTATTGAGAAGAGGCGCTATCGTTCATAACTTGGGCAAGGTAGCCTTGATTTTCTCAAGTTGCAGTTTTTCGTTTATGTCACTGTGTTCTCTGGCCTGGTTAGTGACGAGCACAACGTGTGCTCGTTGGTTCCATAAACTGAAAATTTGTGCGGTTAGTTTAAAAATGTCTGCACTCTCGTAAACGGCGACGCGAGTGGTATCTACCGGATCTGGAAAATGCTGAAACAAATCTGCCACCACCACATTTTCGCCTAGATTGAAATCGGCTGGTAATCCCGGTGCCAAAGTTTCTAGTACGTCGGGGAAAGCAGCGACTTCTTGATTTGCATCCAAAACTCCCGGCGGCAAATCTATGGGGCATTGATAATCCAGTGCACCATTGGGTAGAGCTAGGACTAAAGACCCATTTCTGGCTGCTTGGGTTAAAGTGTTGCGGTCTGTGCCAATTACAATTTCGGCCTGCTCTATATTCGTGACCGCTCGAAATCCTTTCATCCAGAGCGCACTAATCCAAATGGGAACGCGCCAAGTCATTTGGCTAGAAATCGCAAAAGTAATCCCAAAAGTATTGTCAAATTCTTGCTCTAAAAATGCGTAGATTTTGGAAAACCACCTACACAGCACTGGTCCAGATAGTTCTATACGGGTATCGGAGAGAACCGTAAAAACCGGGCTTGTTGTACTTTGCATGTCTAAACAAATGCTATTTGCAAAAAGCTCCGAAATATCAGACATGCGTGTAACATTACCCTCAGTGGTAGCTGTATCGAGGCAGCAACCAGCTAGTGAACAGTATCAGCAAAGTTTAGTGAGCGAGGTTCGTGACAGTGGTTTGACTTACCTGCTGAATTCAAGTTACATGATTGTAGTTTGCGGTTTGCTAGTTGTTTAGGAAGTCGAGATGTGGAATATTTTTGGACAAGGAGAGATTCGCTGGACAAAGGAAGAGTTTCTCGATAGTGGTTCCCTGGCCTGGCACGCGCGGGCATTGTGTGCAGAAACCGATCCCGAGGCTTTTTTTCCTGAAAAAGGCGGTTCTAGCCGTGAAGCCAAGGCAATTTGCGCCAAATGTGAGGTACGCTTGGAGTGCCTGGAGTACGCCGAAAAACACGGTGAACGCTTTGGGATTTGGGGAGGCCTCTCCGAGAGGGAGCGCCGCAAGCTACATCGCCAACAGGGGTGAGGAAACTGAGCATAAGTTGCAAAAACTGTGAAATTGTTGAACAGCAGAGCTGCAACAAGATCGATAAAATTGTTAAAATATACGATTTGTTTGTAGGTAGTGTTATATAAACGGGGAAGAGGTATAGGAAGAAGAGAGCCGAGATTCTGGCGAGTTGTATACTGCTGAACTTGGTTGTAACTGTTTCAACTGTAGTCTATTTTGTTTGTTGTTACTATCAGCTATTAGTTTGGGTTATTGTACTGATTTGTTGGTTACTGGTGCTAGATTGCCAATATGGCTATCAGCTAGCCACCGAGAACTGGATGTTATTGACTAGCTAGTGTCTTTAGAGAGTAATTAGCCGGCACTTTTAGTAGTTTTAGCAAATGTGGCTCTAGTGCATATAGGTAAACAAGTCTTCGGGATCGATGAGCAGGATTTGGCTGATTCGATAGGCGAGCAGAGTGGCCACGAAATCAGGCAGGTCAGCATCGGTAGTGCGGGCCAGGATTGGACGACGGTAGAGGACGATTCTATCGTTGAGTCGGCGGCGTTTGTCGCGGGGAAAGACTCGCGATAAGACTACGTCGTACTCTTCCCATTCGGCAGGGTCAGAGGGAGGGACTTCCTCCACTGCGAATTCTATGGAAGAGACTTCTGGAACCGCGAGGGTGAACGTGTTAATAATTTGACTGACTAAATTGATGAATTGTTCGCGGATGGTTTTCCAGATAGGCAGAGTCGGCAAAATGGTGATACCGCGAGCTCCACGTCCGTGTCGGTCGCGTCGGCGGGCTGCTACGATGTGCCTTTCGCTCTGCTGATAAACAAACTGGGAGTGGGGATACATTTGGTTCAAATTCGGTTGCACAAAGGTAATTTAGCGCTAAAGGCAGGATGCGTGGCATTAGTTAGCTGTGATTTTTCAATTTACTGGCGGGGGAAACACAGGGAGTGATGAAAAAGAATTTGTAAGACATCTACTAAATCTAGTCCAACTTGAGATTTTTGTGTCTAACATGGATGTTGGTGGGTGATGAATGCGCTGGATAGAACTGCGAAGTTTTATCCGACTTATGCCTGGCAGCTCGGTCTTTGATCTGTTGTTTGAGGTAAATAGTGTTTGACGTTTGATATCAACCAAAAACAAGGGGATGGTTTATTTGCGTCACTGTTCTAAACCAGGTTGTGAACAACCGGCGGCGGCAACACTGACGTACGACTATCGCGCGTCTACGGCAGTTTTAGGACCTTTGTCTACTATGGCTGAGCCACATGCATACGATTTATGTACAAATCATGCCCAGAGTTTGACGGTTCCACGTGGTTGGCAGGTAATCCGGTTGCAGACTGAGTTTGATCCAGCTTTGCCTAGTGACGATGATTTGTTGGCGATTGTTGAAGCGGTGCGAGAAGTTGCTGGAATTGACGATTTGCAGACGGAAGAAAATGGGTGGCAAAACCGTAATGCTGGTGGCAGGCCATGGCAACAAAATAGGTGGGAAGAACAAGATCGCTCAGCCGCTTATGCTCCTCGGCAAAAAGGAGGATTTCACGTGATTACCGGTGGTGAGGCGATAGAGAACTAGCAGTCTACTTGTCTAGGCCAGGGAAATCAGCACAGCAAGAACAGTGATTACAGAGGGAGTATCCAGCTAGCTTGAAGTAGAATGCTGAAAGTTACCCGGTAATTTGTTGTTATTTTGCTTGTGGTTTTCTTAGTAAAACTGGGGTTGTGGTGACTGTTCTTACAGATCTTGGTGAGTATTTTGTTGGTAGGCGTTCAGTAGAACTGGGGCTAGACTCTCGTTGCGAATCCGCTCGTCAATGTAAATCAAAGAAGGCATACTTGAACCAATGGCCCACATAATTCCACTGGATAGACTGAGCAAAAGAGCCGAAATAAACAAAAATAGTGGGTTTTGATCCAAAGAAAGAGTGAAAACTGAGAGTAGGGTAATAATTCCGGTGATAGTACTGCTCAAGGTTCCTAACACTATGAATACTAAAATAATGCGTCCCAGGGTGCGCCAAAAACTGTTGATAACTAATTTATAGGAGCGCTGTAGCGCTTTGAGAGGTTTGATTCCTTCGATTATGGCAATGATTGGTGCAAGGATAAAACAAAATTGCAAAAATAGCATCAATAGTAAAGTTCCGATAGAAAGTAAGAAATACAGTGTTACAGTCAAAAATGAGACAGAAGAAATGAGAGTAGCTATCATGATGATTTGCACTAAAACTAGCGGTACTGCCGGTAAAACAGCAGAGAGAATAGTCGTACCAACGAGAGTCCAAAATTTTTGTTTTATTTCGCCCCAGATTTCGCGAGCTAAAGGGTTGATGCCGATCACTGCTTTGGATACTACGATTGCAGCTGCGCCGGTTATTAGCAATCCAGCTATCCAATTTGCTACAAGATATAGTACGGAAAGAAGGATTTGTAGCCAGAAAATAGAAGAAAGTGGAGAGAATGACAGTACATCTTGTTCCGATAGGTACTGTTGTTCATAGAGGTCAAATTCATACCAGATGGTCAGGGACAATACATTTCGTTCAGAAATAATTGATAGAATTCCGGTAATAGTGCCAACTAGTGCCGTCACTGAGAGGGACAAACCAAATAAAGCTTTTGCATTTTGTCGAATACAGGCGAAAATCCCTTCTATGAGTGAGCTAATAGTTTGGGGCATAAAAGAAATAATCGGCCCTCTGGGAATAGTGTGAGTAGGAAAATTTATTGAACCAGAATTCGTTGAAAAACCGTTGTCGAATCCAGGGTAGCTGGAAAAGTTTGGCAAATCTAGGGGTTGCCAGTAGGGCAGCTGTTGACCTTGTTGTCGGGTTGGCGGCTGGATATTTGCAGTGGCTGAATCGGAAGTATCTGCCTTGGCATTCGGATTATCAATTTTGTCGCTAGAGCCGCTGTCTTCTATCTGCAGGCTTTTGTCAGTGTGATTGAAATTGGGTTGGTACCCCAAGGACTGAGAATTGAATACGTCTGGATATGGGCGATTGTGCATACCTTCTTGTATACAAGAGGGGCGAGTAAAATCCAATGTCCTGTTCACGATACCTACCGGGTCGGCACCAAATCCACAACTCCAGCATCAAAGAGTTTTCCACAGCTTGTAAAAATCGTGTTGGTCTGGTTCGTCTTGATCTTTTTCACTCGTCTACATGGACGTGTTGTGGCAGTTTTCCAAAACTTTGTGGAGCTTGGTCTCCCCAGTTAGTTGTCCCGGGTGCGGTCGATGGGACACTGCTTTGTGTATGAAATGCCGAGATATTAGTTCGGGACCAGTGTTCCAGGATTTCTTCAACACCCAGGAATTGCTACCGCTTTGTCCCCGCTGGTCGTTGGGAGAATACAGTGGCAGGCTGCGGGCACTAATTTTGGCGGCTAAACATGACCCGAAGCTGAATTTGCATCCATTTTTGCATCAGGCTGGTCGCTCTTTGGGGAAAGCATGTGCAAATTGGTTTGCTCCTTTGGGGCGGGAAACTTGGGTGGTTCCAGCTCCCTCTTCACCGGCACGCAGACGGGAGGGACGCGAAGTTGTCGTGCACATGGCAGCGGGGTTGGTAGAGGTGCTCAGACGGGAACAGGTGAAATGCCAACTGGTGCCAGCCTTAGAATTGAAATCGACTAACTTTTTGATGACCGCCGGACAAAGCGGCAAAAGTAAACGCCAACGGGAAAAGGATCGAGTCGATTCAATGCGGTTGATAAAAAGACCGACGGCAACTACGCCGATTCTCTTAGTTGACGATGTGTCAACTACTGGAGCAACTTTGCGGGAAATGTCCAGACTATTGCCTAAACAGGTTTTGGGAGTAGCCCTATTAGCTAGAGTCTCTTGAACACACACTCTTGCACACAGCCAATGACGAGCTTACGTAGTTAAGATTTGACAATAGTATCCTGGACACGCAGCTAGTGGACACATTTATTATCCGGTTTGATGAGAGTAAGTCGCCTGTGAAAACTATTTGCCAAATATCCTATTTATCAGAGAGATGAGTGATTTTTTCGCGAGCAGAAAAAAACGAACATAAACGCCTGGATGAGTACCGATAAGTATATAATCTAAGCCACCCTCAAAAGTTAGAGGGTTACGGCCGGTAGGCCGTTTCGTTTTCTCCTAAATAGGTGGAGGGCACCATGGACATCATCGTGACAGGCCGCAATGCCGAAATTACTCCTGAATTTCGTGAACTAGTTGAGGACAAACTGGATAAGATTACCCAGTTTTACCCGCGTGCACAACGCGTGGATGTTGTGGTTTTGCACGAAAATAATCCTTCTCGCGCTGATACGGCAGAGCGCATCGAGTTGACTGTTTTCGGGAAAGGGCCGGTGATTCGGGCAGAGGCAGAAGCTCCAGATAGGTATTCGGCCATTGATTTGGCCGCCGCCAAATTGTTCGAGCGCCTGCGTCGTTTGCGCGATCGGGCAAAGAACCACCGCCGCTATGCGGTCAAACCCATGGTGGAAGTACCTGAGCAGGAAAATGAGGTCATAGAAGAACCGGTCGTAGAGCCAGAGGTGCCATTACCTGCAGCTGCGGAGATGGAAGTTGGCGAGGAACGCGAGGAACAATTGGGAGACTCGCCGGTGTTTGTCCGTCAGAAGATGCACGAAGCCTCACCAATGAGCATAGATGAAGCAATTTCACAAATGGAGCTGGTGGGACACCCCTTCTTCTTGTTTATTGAACAAGAAAGCCTTCAGCCTTGCGTGGCCTACCGGCGAAAGGGATGGACTTATGGCGTGATTCGCCTAAACGCAAAGGTGCAGTCCGACAAGTAGCTCTGCCAGTTTGGCAAGCAGAACTGACAAGTAAGTCTACTAGGTAAAGGTGAGTAAGTCTGCCAGGGCTGGCAAATGGAGTCTGATGCGTGACTCTGATCGGTGGACAGATTGCACATAGCTGGGCTCCTGACCCGATGGTTAGGAGCCCGCTGGTGCGATACGCACAAAATCTCAGAATAAGGGCGACAAGTAGGCTACATTATTGATTTAGCTGGTTGCGATTTTATGACTACTGATTCACACGCTGGTCGCATTTAGCGATTAGACTGGAGGCGTTTGCGCGAGTGGGCCATCTGCGGCCATCGAATGATGCGAGATGCGATAGGAGATCAAGTGTCTATCATTGACAAGATCCTAAGGGCTGGAGAGGGTCGCACAGTAAAGAGGTTGGACAAGTTAGCTGGCCAGGTTGATGCTCTAGATGCGGGATTTAGTGAACTCACTGATGAGGATTTGCGGGATAAGACTGCAGAGTTCAAGCAGCGTTTAGCGGATGGTGAAACGCTGGATGATATTTTGGTTGAGGCGTTTGCCACGGTTCGGGAAGCCGCTTGGCGGGTGCTGCGTTTGAAGCCGTTTCACGTGCAGGTAATGGGTGGGATAGCGCTACACCAGGGCAATATTGCTGAAATGGCCACCGGTGAGGGAAAAACGTTGGTGGCGACGATGCCCGCCTATTTGCGTGCCCTCACTGGCAAGGGCGTTCATGTGGTGACGGTGAACGACTATTTAGCGAAATATCAGTCGGATCTGATGGGGCGGGTGTACCGATTCTTGGGTTTGACTTGCGGGTGTATTTTGGTGGGGCAAAAACCAAGTGAGCGCCGCCGCCAGTATGCTGCTGACATCACGTACGGTACTAATAATGAGTTTGGGTTTGACTATTTGCGTGACAACATGGCGCAGCGCCCTAAAGACATGGTGCAGCGCGGTCACAATTTTGTGATCATCGACGAGATCGACTCCATTTTGATCGATGAGGCTCGTACGCCTTTGATTATTTCCGGCCCCTCTTCTGGTGATTTGAATCACTGGTACAAGGAGTTTGCTCGAATTGCCAAAGTGCTAGAACCAGGGGAGGACTACGAAGTCGACGAAAAGAAACGCACAGTTGGTATTTTAGAGCCCGGAATTGACAAGGTGGAAGACCAGCTGGGTGTGGAAAACCTGTACGAGGCTGCTAATACTCCGCTGATTGGATTCCTGAATAATGCGATCCGAGCCAAGGAACTATTCCACCGAAATAAAGACTATATCGTGCAAAACGGTGAAGTCTTGATTGTGGATGAGCACACGGGGCGGGTGTTGCCAGGGCGTCGCTATAACGAGGGCATGCACCAGGCGATTGAAGCCAAGGAACGAGTGGAGATTAAGGCCGAAAATCAGACTCTGGCCACGATTACTTTACAGAACTACTTCCGGTTGTATCCAGAAGGTGCTCGTTGTGGAATGACGGGTACGGCAGAAACTGAGGCGGCGGAGTTCTATTCCACCTACAAGATGGGAGTGATTCCCATTCCCCCGAATAAGCCATTAGCTCGTATCGATCAACCAGATTTGGTGTATCCAACTTTGCAGGGCAAGCTGAAGGCAGTCATTGAGGACATTCGGGAGCGGCACGAAGTGGGTCAGCCGGTGTTGGTGGGTACGGCTTCGGTGGAGAGTTCTGAGATGATCTCGCAGCTGCTAAAGCGGGTGCATATTCCTCACCAGGTTTTGAACGCTAAGCAACATGAGCGAGAAGCTCAAGTGGTGGCGATGGCGGGCCGTAAGGGTGCGGTGACTGTGGCTACGAATATGGCTGGCCGTGGTACCGACATCATGTTGGGCGGTAACTCAGAATTCATCGCGCAAGCTAATTTGAAGGATCTGGGATTGGATCCGGTGGATACGCCGGATGAATATCAGGAAGCTTGGCCCCGGGCTTTGGAGGAGGCACGCCAGTCTTGTGCGGCTGAACACGAAGAGGTGGTTCAGCTAGGTGGTCTCTACGTTTTGGGGACTGAGCGGCACGAGTCGCGCCGAATCGACAATCAGCTGCGAGGGCGCTCTGGTCGTCAAGGAGATCCCGGTGAGTCGCGCTTCTATTTGTCCATGGAAGATGATTTGATGCGCTTGTTTAACACGGGGATGGCGCAGCGCATCATGCAGTCTCGGGCATTTCCCGAGGACACGCCGTTAGAATCTAAAGCGATCACTAGTTCGATTGCCTCCGCGCAACGCCAGGTGGAGGCGCGCAACTACGATATCCGCAAAAACGTGTTGAAGTACGACGACGTGATGACTGGGCAGCGCGAGTTGATTTACGAGCAGCGGCAACGAGTTTTGCACGGCGAAGATTTGAGTGAACAAATCGCGTATTTCATGGAGTTTTTGGTCGACGACTTGGTGGGTGAGTGTACTGCTGAGGGTTTGCCAGAGCAATGGGATTTGGAAAAGTTGTGGTCAGAGATGCGTGGCTACTATCCCGTCGACATCACGGTGAATGAAGTGGTGGCAGCTCACGGTGGCTCCAGGGCTGTCTCAGCTGCTGACGTTGAGTTTGAGCTGTTGGGTGATTTGCGGGCTGCTTACGACGACATGGTTTCGCAACTGTCGGAAAATGTGGTTGCCAAAGAACAATTGGGAGAGCCGCCAATTCAAGAATTAGAGCGCCGAGTTTTACTGGCTACAGTCGATCGTTTGTGGCGTGAACACCTGTATGAAATGGACTACTTGAAGGAGGGAATTGGCCTGCGGGCTATGGGGCAGCGCGATCCTTTGGTCGAATACAAGGACGAGGGCGCTCACATGTTCCAGGCGATGATGGATAGGATCCGCGAGGAAACCGTCCAGCAAATGTTTGCCTACGGCAATCAGTTCAAAAAATTGGATGAACAGCGCCAAAAGATCGAAAGCCAAAAAGCCAGCCAACAGGTTGCGCCAGGAGTTAAAGGAGCATCAGCCAACACTTCTCAGGCAGCTGGGCGAGGTGCTCGTTCCCGGTTGACCGTAAAAATTGGCGATGGATCTCCTAGACATCTGGTTACTTCTGGCCCCAGTGAAGGTGGAGGTACACAAGTCCAAAGGAGCGTTGGCGGCCAAAATATGCGCCCCCGCGCGGTCAGACCCAATACGGCGAGAATGATCCAGACAGGCGGACAATTGGGGGCGAACGCTCCCACCCGCCAATTTGGTGCTAGTGGAAGTGGAACAGGGGCAAAGCCTGGCAGCACGCCCGCTGGTCAGCCGCCAGCGCTGAATCGGGCGCAAAGACGTGCTGCTGCTAAACGCTCTAAACGTCAGTAACTTGGGAGAAACTTTTTTAGGGTGTGCTAGCGGCAAAAGTGCGGTCAACACACCCTAAATCGCACTCATCGCACCGGTCAATGGTACTCGTAGAATAGCAGTTGCCTTCGAGCTGAGTGGCAAAATCGTGGATTATTTATGACAATTCGCTAGTCTGTTTCAAAGGCGATCACGATCCATTTTTCGCGCACCCGCTCTAGCGCCATGGCAATGGCCTTGATCCGGTTATCCGAGAGCACAGTCAGGCACACTTCGACTTTGGTATCCGAAACCGGTGATATCTTGATTTTCTTGGCTCGACAAATCAAGGATGTAGGCGTGTCATTATTTCCCGCACGATAGGTTTGTGCTTTGCGAGAAAGCTGGTTGAACAAGGCAGTGGGATACCATCGTCGCAGGGTTTCAATATGTCTTCGCCCTTCTAGGGCATCGACGGTTGCAGTCGCTAGAGCTACGCAATGTCGTGAGCTAGGAGCTGCATGTTTGGTATTCGTGATGAATACTTTGGTAGGTTCAAGCCGGGGCTTGGTGGCTGGGCTTGAACTGTGACAAAGTGGCCATTGCGGCTGTAAATCGTATTTCATTTCTACTACTCGCTTTATGTTAATGGGATAAATGACTTCTTGGCTTCGGTGAGTCTTCCTTGACTGACCCAGTCTGATAGTTTCAAATAATTTTTCTTCAAGCAATCTTAATTTTTGAACTGTAGAAAACCCTGTTGAAAAGTCAAATACAGCAAGCTTTTTGTATTTTGTTTCGCTAGGATTGAGAGCCAGTTTTGTTTGCCAAGATCGAAGATTTATTGTCACTGCCCGAAATTACTGACAGACTACAACTTGTCTGACGACTGATGAATAGGTTTACTAACGGATGATACCAGTTCGTATTCCACTTTTTGGATTTCATGTTTCATGGCCACCCAGACAAGCAGATTTGCCGGTAAACACTAGGTCACACTAATTCCGGGCACTCATAC
>CBCPNB010000037.1:0-49695 GCA_965120455.1 uncultured Actinomycetaceae bacterium
CTAGACAATTTCACGAAGCCAGGGGACTTATCTCGATTTGTGTATCCGATAGACCGATTGCCTCCATCAGACACTCGCGGATCATCAAAGTTTACGAAGTCTCCTCCTCGCGAATTCCTGGCCAGCCAAACTATCCTCACCACAGTGAAATAGACTCTGCGCTCGCAACCACCTTGGTGGAAATTGCCCGCCAACACCAAAACCAACAACTAATTCTCTTAGCCAACCACGACAAATACGTTGAATTTGCTGCTAAAAATAGAAATATTCTAGAGCAAGCCGGATACATTGTGCCATTTCCCGGCCTCGACGTCATCGAAAATGTCACCGAAAAAAGCAGTTTCACCAAACTATGCACCAGTATGGATGTGCCTACTCCGCACACAATCGTCGTTGATTTTGCTCAAACAGATAAAACCGCTCAACAAAATCGACGTGACGTTGGCCAAAAATACAATCTGGAGTTTCCAATTGTCGCCAAAACTGCTTCCAGTGCTGCTTATGCAAATATTGAATTTCCAGGTAAAAAGAAAATCTTTTATATTCAAAGCGACACTGAACTAAATCAATTATTTGAAACCCTAGAAAACTACGGATTTACCTCGAGATTCTTGGTGCAAGAACTGATTCCGGGCGACGACACCGCCATGCGCTCAATTACCATGTACGTGAATTCACAGGGTAAGGTCTCCCTGATTGGCTCCGCCCGTGTCCTCTTGGAAGACCATCACCCCAACATGCTTGGCAACCCAGTTGCCATGATCACAGATCCTTTTCCTAAATTGTGGGAGCAAGCCGAAAAACTATTGTTATCCAGCAATTATCGAGGATTTGCCAACTTTGACATCAAAGTCGATCCTCGAAATGGCACCCCCTATTTCCTAGAAGTAAACCCCCGGATTGGTCGTAACAGTTACTACATGAGTGCTTCCGGCATCAATCCGCTAGAACACCTAATGCAAGACGTGGTAGAAGGACGCGAACTTGCCCGCCAAGAATCTACTGACACCATTTTGTACTCGTTGGTGCCAATTAAGCTAGTCAAACGCTATCTGAGCGACCTCAAACTAAGACGAGAGGTAGAATCTCTGGTGAAAGCGAAAAAAGTCTTCGACCCGCTAGAGAACCAGGTAGAGACCTCGCTCATTCGCAAATTATGCGTGTGGCTACAAAAAAAACACCACTACCGTAAATTCAAAAACTATTACCCCCAGCGAACCAACTCCGCCTTCTAAACTAATATTTCGCCAGGCACAGCCTCTACCTGACGGACCAATAGTCCTAGCACCAGCAGATGCCAGGTATGCGGACAAATTCAGTGACAAAGCTAGCCCAGCGTTGCCGCGCGTACCATTTTAAAACGCAACTAACAGGAGCTATCATGAAAAGGCGCGTCAAAAGCGTTTGCATGCGAAAAAGAAGAACAGAAGATAACGAAAGAGGAACTCGTGGAACCTGTGAAACTAACCATCAACGCAAAACTGGTCGACGTTGAGCCAGGCACCACGGGATTGACCTACTTCAAAGGCAACAAAAACGTTGTGGCCATGCGCCAAAACGGTGAAATCGTCGACTTGGCAAACGCGTTTGCGGCGGGAGATGAAATCGAAGAAATCACTAAAGACACTCCCGAAGGGATATACATTTTGCGTCACTCTGCTGCCCACGTGCTCGCGCAAGCAGTACAAGATGTAAACCCCGAAGCGGATCTGGGAATTGGGCCGCCCATTCAAGATGGATTCTACTACGATTTTGGGGTCGAGCGCCCCTTTACGGCTGACGACCTCAAAGTGCTAGAAAAAAAAATGCAGCGCATCATCAAAGAAGGCCAAAGCTTTGTGCGTCGCGTCGTCACTGAAGCAGAAGCCAAAATTGAGTTGGCTGACCAACCCTATAAGTTGGAGCTGATCGACACCAAAGGTGGTGGCAACAACGACGACAACGCGGGAGTGGAAGTTGGCGGCAGCATCCTTACCATTTACGATAATGTGCGACGAAATGGCGAAGTCGCCTGGAAAGACCTATGTCGAGGCCCGCACGTTCCAGACACCAGTTACATCGGCAACGGATTTGCTTTGCTGCGCAGTGCCGCCGCTTATTGGAGAGGCTCTGAAAAAAATCCTCAACTCCAGCGCATCTATGGCACCGCTTGGCCCACTAAAGACGAACTAAAAGACTACCAATACCGTCTGACAGAAGCCGAACGCCGCGATCACCGAAAACTGGGCCAAGAACTAGACTTATTTAGCTTTCCCGAAGAAATCGGCCCTGGAATGGCTGTTTTCCACCCCAAAGGCGGAATTGTTCGCCGCGAGTTAGAGAGCTATTCGCGTGAACAGCACGTGGCAGCTGGATATGACTTTGTCAACACTCCACACATCACTAAAGGACACCTATTTGAATTGTCCGGCCACTTGGCCTGGTATCGAGACGGCATGTTCCCACCCATGCGCGTTGACTCCGAAGTGGATGCTCAAACCGGTCAAATTACCAGACAGGGTTTTGACTACTACTTGAAACCCATGAATTGTCCCATGCATTCGTTGATCTTCAAATCCCGGGGGCGCTCGTATCGAGACCTACCCCTGCGCATGTTTGAATTTGGGACAGTCTATCGGTACGAGAAAAGTGGGGTAGTTCACGGTCTAGCCCGAGGTCGGGGCTTTACCCAAGATGATGCGCACATCTACACGACGCGAGAGATGATGCGCGCAGAAATCTCTTCTTTGCTGGAATTCGTGTTGAAATTATTGTCAGACTACGGATTGAACGACTTTTACTTGGAGTTATCCACTAAGGACGAAGAAAAATTTGTCGGTTCTGACGAAATCTGGGCAGAAGCCACTGACACTTTGCGTGATGTGGCCAAAGAATCTGGACTAGAACTAGTGGATGACCCCGGTGGCGCCGCCTTTTATGGACCTAAAATCTCGGTACAAGCCAAAGACGCAATTGGGCGCACCTGGCAAATGTCCACCATCCAATTGGATTTCAACACGCCAGAGCGTCTAGATTTGGAATACACCGACAAAGACGGGGAGCGCAAACGCCCGGTCATGATTCACCGCGCGCTCTTTGGATCAATTGAGCGGTTCTTCGCGATTCTAGTTGAACACTATGCGGGAGCATTCCCCGCCTGGTTAACCCCCGTACAAGTGCGCTGCGTGCCAGTAGCTGAACCCTTCAACGACTACCTCCAAGAAGTAGCAGAAGAATTGCGCCGTCAGGGAATTCGCGCCGAAGTGGATACCTCCGAAGATAGATTTGGCAAAAAGATTCGCAACGCTGCCAAAGAAAAAATTCCCTTCGTGTTGATTGCCGGAGGCGAAGACCAAGCCGCTGGAGCCATTTCTTTCCGGTTTAGAAACGGAAACCAAGAAAATGGCGTGCCCAAAGCAGAAGCAATCCGTCGGATTGTCGAACACGTCAAAACTCGCCGTAACGATGATGCCGCATGAGCGCCAACCAGAATAACGACGGCAAAGAATCCCCACCTGCAAACGCTTTGCCAACCGAGGATTCACGCCACTTAGGGGGAGTGCCCGATAGTTTTCAGCGCCTGTGGACGCCCTATCGGATGGCTTACATTCAAGGGGATGCTAAGCCAGCTTCCCCGGATCCGCACAGCTGCCCCTTTTGTCGGGCTCCCCAAATGGATGACTCCACTGGACTGATTGTGCATCGCGGGAAGACCTGCTACGTGTTGATGAATTTATTTCCCTACAACGCTGGACACATGCTGGTGTGCCCCTACCGGCACGTATCGGACTACACAGATTTGACTAAAACGGAGCGAATCGAACTCGGTGAACTAACTGCAACCGCCATGCAAGTGGAGCGTAAAACCGCTTCCCCCCAAGGATTTAACTTAGGCATGAACCAAGGATCGGTGGCTGGAGCCGGAATAGCTGCCCACCTGCATCAACACGTCGTGCCTAGGTGGGGTGGAGATGCTAATTTCTTTCCCATCGTCGCCAGATCTAAAGCCATTCCAGAACTGCTAGAGGATGCACGTGCTCGACTGCAGGCCGCGTGGCCAAATGATAGTGGACTAGACGATGCTGGGTAGCCACGGGCGAAGTATTACTCAAGCAATCTTTACTCCAATTGCGCGAACCCTCGTCAAAATGCGGATCACGCCGAACATGGTGACGATCGGGGGCACCTGTTTGTCGATCGTGGCCTCAATTAGCTTGCTGGCCACGGGACACTTGTGGAGCGGCTCCCTAGTAGTGGCATTGCTGCTGTTTGCGGACTCACTAGATGGAGTATTAGCGCGAGAAAGCGGGCAAGTCTCTTGTTTTGGAGCATTTTTAGACTCCACTTTAGATCGCCTCTCCGATGGAGCCGTATTTGCTTCTTTGCTGTTTTGGATAATCACCCAAACTCCCATGGGAAGCGCCCATCTAGTGTCAGTAATATCTGGACTAGTTTCACTAATCGTGGTGGGCACAGTCCCCTATGCCAGAGCTCGCGCGGAAGTGGTTGGCGTCGCAGCCAAACTAGGCATCGCTGAGCGCACGGATCGTCTCTTGGTGATTTTGGTGTGTGCATTCGCGGTGGGACTGGGAGCCAGCCTGTGGATATTAGCCTGTGGATTCACTTGGGTAGCTTTTGCCTCTTTCATTACCGTGATTCAGCGAATTTGGTTTACTGCCCGCGAGTTGCGCCGGCGTGAGGCAGACACTAATGAGTAAAACTGTGATTTTGTGGCAAATTTGTCGCCGACTACCCACCCAATTGGTCACTTTTTTGATGCACCGAATTGCCGACATAGTGACCTTACTGAACCCAGAGCCAGTAAAACAATTGCGCAAAAATCACGAGCGCCTACTCCATCGTCCACTCACGTTAAAAGAGGTGCGCCAAGCCGTGCGCTCGTATTTTCGCATGTTTGGCGAAGGATTCACGCTCGCCAATTGGGAGGCCAACTATTTGCGGGAGTCTTGTCTCTACCCAGAGGCTGTCAAAGTGGCTAAAGCCATGCGAGAAGGGCCAGTCATCTTGGCCTTGACCCACTCGGGAAACTGGGATCAGGCTGGAGCCTGGTTTTGCCAAAACCACGGACAAATCGTCACAGTCGCCGAAAAACTAACTGACCCCGAATTATTGGCCGCTTTCGTGCAATTGCGCGAACAAATGGGTTTAGAAATCTTGACAGTGGGAGAAAATGAACACGTTTTCGATAAACTAGTGCAGCGAATACAAGGCAGATCGGTACTTGTGCCCTTACTGGCAGATCGAGATATTTCAGGCTCTGGAGTGGAAGTCACTTTAGCTGGGCATCCGGCCTTAGTGGCTGCGGGACCAGCTGCTTTAGCACTAAAATTGGAGCGACCACTGCTGGCTGGACATATTGCCTACGAAAAAATGCGAGGAAAATGGAGGATCAGAGCTTATTTTACCGATCCAATTACTCCACCTGAACCAAAGCCAGCAGAAACTGCCGTGGAGGCGCTGACCCGCGAATGGGTGCACCAAATTGAGCCCATCCTGGTTGAACACGTTCGTGATTGGCATATGATGCAAAAAGTATTTGTGGAAGATTTAGACTCTAACCGCCTAGAGCGAGCCCAAAAACGTCATCGAGAAATGATGGAAAACGAGCACACTCCAGAAAGAGGCTGGTCATGCGCGTAGGAATTGTTTGTCCATATTCGTTTGACGCGCCCGGCGGAGTGCAATTTCACGTGCGGGATTTAGCGCAAAGCCTCATTGCACGCGGACACTACGCCAACGTGCTAGCGCCCGCAGCTAAGGGCTATACTGCCTCGTGGTTTACTTCAGCTGGTTCTTCAGTACCCATCAAATACAACGGGTCGGTTGCCAAACTATCGTTTGGCCCCAAGGCCTTGGCTCGCACCCGCAAGTGGCTCGAAACCGGTAAATTTGACGTAGTCCACATTCACGAGCCAGAGACTCTCTCTGTGGGCTTATTGGCTCTGATGAACGCCGATGCACCGATTGTAGCGACTTTCCACGCCGCCTTCGATCGGTCGCGTTTGCGCGAATGGACAGCTGGATTCATGCAGCCAAAGCTAGAAAAAATCGCCGCCCGCATCGCCGTATCTGCTGAAGCCAGGCGCACCCTAATTGAACATAATGCTGGCGATTCCGTGGTGATCCCCAACGGCGTTTACACTAAAGCTTTTCAAAATGCACCCGTAAACCTCAAGTTTCTCGGCAGCCCTGAGGCTCCAGTAATTGTGTTTTTAGGTCGCTTAGATGAGCCACGAAAAGGATTAGCAATCTATGCAGGAGCTATCGAGCAGGTTTTAGCCAAATTTCCTCAAGCCCGATTTGTAGTTGCTGGCCGGGGGAGTACAGAAATTCTCCAACCAATTATGGCTGCCCACCCAAAAAATGTGGAAATTCTCGGCGAAATTACTGACAGCGAAAAGCAGGCCCTGCTCAAATCCGCTTCAATTTACGTGGCACCGCAATTGGGTGGAGAATCTTTTGGAATCGTGTTAGTCGAAGCAATGGCCGCAGGCACCGCCGTGGTGGCCTCAGACTTGGTGGCGTTCCAAGCTGTCCTCAACCAGGGACAAGCTGGCCGCTTGTTCAAAACCGCGAACTCGTGCTCCTTAGCAACGGAAATCCTAGCCCTATTAGAAAACCCTAGTTCTTTAGACCAAATTGCTCGAGCCGGACAGGCACGCTCTCGCCTATACGACTGGCAGGTGGTAACTGACCAAATTATGGCCGTCTACCAGGCAGTCATTCCCGGCAGCGATCCACTAGAAACTAAAACAGCGGCAGAAAAACTCAAAGAATACCTCAAAATAGGATAACTTAGCCAAAATGGGTTCCCTGATTTTGATTTGCACAGCTGCGATAGTACTAGTAGCCCTAATTGTGCGTCTGTGGACGCTGGCAATGCGCATCGATCGACTGCACCGTCGAGTGCTACAATCGCGCTCAGTGTTAGATAGAGCACTAGTCAAGCGAGCGGCAACCTGCTTGCAAATCGCCGATTTTGGCATCCTCGAACCGAGAGCAGCCTCCAAACTATCTACAGCCGCCAAAACCGCGCTCGCGCCAGTAGATGTGCCGATCTCTGCCGACAAACTCAAAGGTCAAGGCATGGTTGCCTTTGACCCGGACCCCGCTAAAACCGCAGAGAGACTATTGACAGAATCAAAACTGACCCGCGCTATTCGACAAAATCTGGACGAAACCGCAAAAATAGCTTTCCGAACGGACAAAGTAGGCGCGCCACTTTTGGAAGAATTCGAAAGGGCCTGCTACAAAGTGCAGGTGGCTCGCAGACTACACAACCAAGACGTCTCCCAAGTGCGCCAACTGCGTGCCAAACCAAGTGCTAGATTCTTCCACCTGGCGGGTTTAGCAGCACTGCCAGACTTCATCGACTTAGACGACGAAACTAGTTAGATACTAGCTAGACAAAAAGTCAGAGCAGGTAAAGCTGGATCGTAGAGACATGAAGACCCTACTCAGCAGCTAGCAGACAGCAAGTACGGTGAGCAACTGTGACACGAAAGACAGTAGAGATACTAAGGTTGGACGGCAAAGACACTAAGGTGGATTCCCCTCATGACAGATGAAACACAAACAGACTCCTCAGCTCCCTGGAACGTGAGACCATGGGAAAAATATCGATTAGAAAAACAGAAACTCCAACGCCGAGCCGAAGGAAACGCGCCCATAAGTTACCCTCAACTGCTAAAGAAAGCAGATGCTAAACCTCCTGCGCTGGTAGAACCACTCAAACTTGGACGCCTGAGCTTGGGCGAAATTGGGATAATTGCTCTATCAGTGATCGGATTAGTCTCTCTAGCCGCGCTCTTTGTTTTTGCCTCCGGTTGGCAAACTACCTTTTGGTTAGCGTTAGTTGCTTTATTGCCCCTGCTGGTAATTGTTTGGCTATTTATGCGGGTGGACAAGTGGGCGCCACTGCCTCGACGCTTTTTGATTTTTGCCTTTTTGTGGGGAGCCGGAATTTCCACCATCTATGCCATGGTCCTCAACAGCGCCTTGTCACTGGATGCCACCTACTACACGGGCAGTGAAAAGCTCGCGACTGTCATTGCTGCAGCTATTGTTGCTCCCGTTACTGAAGAGACCTGCAAAGGACTAGGGGTGGCGATTATCTTGCTGCTGGCCCGCCGATTCGTGGTCTCTGCCCTCAATGGGGCGGCTATTGCTGGAATTACCGCCGGTGGGTTTGCTTTCATCGAAAATATTCAATACTTCAGCAATTCTTTGGCTGAAGGAACCAGCATGTTGGGACTCACCATCTTTATGCGCGCCGTCATGAGTCCATTCGTTCATCCTTTAGCTACTGTCTTTACCGGTATTTTTGTGGCAATGGCCATTTTGAAAAATGGCCGCTGGTGGGCCTGGACTTGGCGTCTAGCCATAGGATTTGGTTGCGCCATGGCTACCCATTGCTTTTGGAATGCGACAGCTACTTTGACTTACTTTTATCCAATTTACTTTTTTATCGCTCTGCCTGCTTTTATAGTGTGGCTGATTTGTTTGACAACCGCCTCTACCAGGCAAGGAAAAAAAATAAATGTTGGCCTCACCTCATATGTTGCCAGTGGCTGGATTTCAAATTTAGAGCTGCAAATGGTGTGTCTTGCCTCAACTCGCCGCCAAGCTCGCAAACACACGCGTCAATTTGGTCCCACGGCTCGCCGGGCTCTGCGCACTTTCTTGGTTGAGGCCGGACGCCTTGGACTAGATCAAAAACGCATAGCAAACAAAGGTCCAGACCAAAGACGCATGGAAAATGACCGCATTTTTCTAGCCGAACTACTAGAAGCTCGCCAAACTCTCATAAGTGAACAACAAAAATTTGTTAAATTGACATGACCGAACTGGATTCATCCTGGCAGCTTGGCGTAGATGGTCTGCCATTTCGCCAAGCTGCCAGAGTAGTGTTACTAGACGGACAAGAAAGAGTTCTTCTGCTGCATGGCAAAGACAGTGATGCGCCCGGCTACCAGTGGTGGTTTACCATTGGCGGCGGCTTAGAGCCAGGAGAAACTAGTCGCTTGGCGGCTTTGCGTGAATTAGCTGAAGAAACCGGCATCCAGTTGAGCGAGTCTGACCTATTGGGACCAATCATGCGCAGGCAAGCCACTTTTCGATTCACTAACGCTACCGTGCGTCAACAAGAAGAATTCTATCTGGCAAAAATGCCGGATACGTTGAGTGAGTCAGAAAGTTGGAGTATGGATGAGTCCGGGCGCACTGAAATTGAACAAAAAACCGTGGATGGATACCACTGGTTTAGCGCAGCCGCCCTAGAAGAAACCGCAAAAACTCAACTAGTTTTTCCAACTGGACTAGCCCAATTGCTGCGCCAATGGTTGGATATTTTCCGCGAACTAGAAAAAACTAGTAAAACGCGACAGAAACCGCTCATTTGGCCAATTAATCCAGATGAAATTCCCACCCTCATTGAGTAGATAACCACAAAACCCAGCCAACTGGGCAAATTGGCGCAGACCACTGATAAAATCCTGGTGTTATCGGACTAATAAGCGGAGGTTTCGATGTCGGGACACTCTAAGTGGGCGACTACCAAACACAAAAAAGCTGCCATTGATGCAAAAAGGGGAAAACTCTTTGCCCGTTTGGTCAAAAACATCGAGGTAGCAGCACGCACTGGTGGACCCGATCCAGAGGGCAACCCGACCCTGTACGACGCAATTCAAAAAGCGAAGAAAAACTCAGTTCCCTCAGACAACATTGACCGGGCGGTCAAACGCGGATCGGGACAAGAAGCTGGCGGAGCCAACTACGAAAGCATCATGTACGAAGGGTACGGGCCAGGGGGAGTGGCTCTGTTGATCGAGTGTTTGACCGACAACCGCAACCGAGCTGCCTCAGATGTTCGCTTAGCTCTAGCCCGCAACGGTGGTTCACTAGCAGACCCAGGCTCAGTCTCATACATGTTCGAGCGGCGCGGAATAATCGAAGTTCCCGCTACCAGCGCTGATGAAGAAACAGTGCTAGAAGCTGTTTTAGAGGCAGGCGCTGACGAAGTGGAAAACCTAGGGGATGTTCTCGAAGTCACCTGTGCAGCTAGCGACGTGGTGGCAGTGAGAACCGCTCTGCAGCAAGCAGGCATCGACTACAACTCAGCTGAAGTCGAGTTTCGCGCCTCCACCGAAATCGAGCCAGACGTGGAAGGAGCTCGCAAAGTTTTGCGCGTAATTGACGCCTTAGAGGAAAGCGACGACGTGCAAAACGTGTACGCTAATTTGAACCTAACTGACGAAGTTCGAGCAGTTTTAGAGGAAGACTAAGGAAAAGGAACATGACAGCCGAAAACCAGAAGATTGAAACCGGATCCAATCGGGTCAAGCGCGGCATGGCTCAAATGCTCAAAGGCGGAGTGATCATGGATGTGGTCAACCCCGAGCAAGCCAAAATCGCTGAAGATGCGGGCGCCGTGGCCGTCATGGCTTTGGAACGCGTGCCTGCAGATATTCGCGCCCAAGGCGGAGTAGCGCGCATGTCCGATCCGGAAATGATCCTGGAAATCAAAGAGGCTGTCTCAATTCCAGTGATGGCCAAAGCTCGAATTGGCCACTTTGTAGAGGCCCAAGTTTTAGAAGCCATCGGCGTGGACTACATTGACGAGTCCGAAGTATTGACTCCAGCCGACTACGAACATCACATCGACAAGTGGCAATTCACGGTGCCTTTTGTATGCGGAGCGACAAATCTGGGCGAGGCTTTACGGCGAATCTCTGAGGGAGCAGCAATGATTCGCTCCAAAGGTGAAGCTGGCACTGGGGACGTATCTAATGCAACTACCCACATGCGCAAGATGCGCGACCAGATTCGCTGGCTGACTTCTTTGCCCAAAGACGAATTGTATGTGGCCGCAAAAGAGCTGCAAGCACCCTACGACTTAGTGGAGGAAGTGGCCAATACTGGTCGTTTGCCCGTCGTGTTATTTACTGCTGGGGGGATTGCTACTCCAGCGGATGCGGCCATGATGATGCAATTGGGGGCCGAGGGCGTATTTGTGGGTTCGGGAATTTTCAAATCTGGTGACCCGGTCAAGCGGGCAGCCGCCATCGTCAAAGCCACCACCTTCTTTGACGATGCGAAAACTATTGCTGAAGTCTCGAAGAACTTAGGGGATGCCATGGTGGGAATCAATGTCGAGGATGTGCCTGCTCCCAATCATTTTGCTGATCGAGGCTGGTAGAACTGTAAAGCATTAGGGCATGGAACATAATAATTTGGCGAGGATAGATGGCTGAAAAGCCAGTGATAGGAATTTTGGCGCTCCAAGGCGATGTCTTGGAGCACCGAGAAAAATTGCAGGCCGCTGGAGCTAAGGTTAGACAAGTTCGGCGGAGTCCAGATTTTACTGGACTGAGCGGTTTAGTGATTCCCGGCGGGGAATCGACCACCATGATGAAGCTACTGGGAGATTTTGGCCTTCAAAACGTGCTCCAACGCGAGTTAGAGGCGGGTCTACCAGTGTGGGGAACGTGTGCGGGCATGATTTTGTTGGCGCACGAAATTTTATCCGGGCGCTCCGACCAGCTACACGGATATGGGTGCATCGACATGGTGGTGCGCCGAAATGCATTTGGATCACAAGTTGACTCCTATGAGGAAAACCTGGTAGTAGCTGATGTTGCCGACGCTGAAAACCCGCTTCGGGGTGTATTCATCCGCGCCCCTTGGGTTGAAGCAGTAGGCGAAGGAGTGCGTATTCTGGCTGAATCCGCTCGAGTGCAAGTTGATGGCTGCCGCCCAATCGTGGCAGTTTCCCAAGGAAGTGCTCTGGCGACTTCATTTCACCCAGAACTAGATCCGGATCTGCGCTTGGAACAGTATTTTCTGCGCGAATTTGTCGGGGCTAGCATCTAGGCTAGCTATATGCGCGTAATGGGAATTGACCCTGGCCTGACTCGCTGCGGGATCGGCGTAGTTGATTTGGATGTGGATCGGCGAGCGCAGCTAGTGCACGTCGAAGTTGCGCGCTCCAAACAGGATTTAGCTGCGCATTTTCGCCTGCGGACAATTGCTGACGCGATTGATCAGGCACTAGCTGAGTTTCAACCCGAAATAGTGGCTATAGAAAGAGTATTTGCTCAACACAATTTGCAGTCAGTGACTACCACCATGCAGGTGATGGGGGTCGCTATGGCTTGCGTAGGTAGAGCAGGCTTGCCGCTCGCTGTACATACTCCATCTGAAGTAAAAGCAGCAATTACTGGTTCGGGAACAGCTGACAAAAAACAAGTCCAGGCCATGGTGACACGCATCTTGCGGTTAGCGAAAGCGCCCAAGCCAGCTGATGCGGCCGATGCTTTGGCGATTGCAATTTGTCATGGATGGCGGGGCACTGGCTTGTTGGGGGCTCGCTCTGACTCAGTTTTGGATGTGTCACTTTCTGGTGGAGTGACTACGCGAACACAATTGACTCCAGCGCAAAGAACTTGGGTTGACGCTCAAGCTAGATATCGCCGCCGAGGAGCCGTGGATTCGCGTCGCCCAAAGCCTTGATTTACCTGAGCAAAAAGTTTCGTTGCACTAAGGCGGGAAGGAGGCTTGCATGATCGCATTTGTGGAGGGCGAGATCGTTGCCAGTGGCACGGACTGGTTGGTGCTTCGCACTGGCCCGATTGGGGTACGAATATTGGTGCCAGCCAGCAGCATTCGCGAGCTGCCAGCCACGGGGGTAGTACGCCTGGAGACTTCTTTGCAGGTGCGCGAAGACTCTCTGACACTTTATGGATTCACTAGCACGGCGGATAGAGAAGTATTTGAAACCCTACTGAGCGTATCCGGAGTGGGACCAAAACTAGCTTTGACCGCGCTATCGGTGCTTTCTGGCTCGGCGTTACAATCAGCCGTAATATCCCAAGATATCGCCGCACTACAGCGAATTCCCGGGATAGGAAAGAAAACCGCCCAGCGCATGATTATAGATTTGGCCTCCAAGTTCTCCAGTAGCCCAATTGAGAATACGAACAGTCAAACTGGCTCAGAAGCCGCTAGCGGGATGAGCATGGAAGTAGTGCAAGCCCTCGAACAATTAGGCTATCAACGGGTGCAAGCTGAAACCGCAGTTAGGGAAGTCAACGGTGAGAATTTAGATCGAGCTAGTTTATTGAAGGCAGCATTAGCGTGGCTGGCAACGGGAGTTGCCACAAGGTAGGAGTGGTTTGTGGTGGATGAGGGTGGACGCCTGGTTGCTCCTGATGCAAATGAGTTAGAACGCTCGGCTGAAGCAGCTTTGCGACCGCGTCGATTAGCTGATTTTACGGGGCAAGCCCAGGTTCGTGAACAACTCCAAGTCGTGTTGGCGGCAGCTCGCTCCCGGGGAGAGGCAGCTGACCACATTTTATTGGCCGGTCCACCAGGATTAGGAAAGACCACCTTGGCGATGATCGTGGCTCAGGAGATGGGAGCGTCCCTACGGCTCACCTCTGGCCCAGCGATCCAACATGCAGGTGATTTAGCAGCCATTTTGTCGGCTTTGCAAGAAAATGACGTACTCTTCATTGACGAAATCCACCGGTTAGCTAGAACTGCTGAGGAAATGCTTTATTTAGCGATGGAGGATTTTCGAGTTGATATCATCGTTGGCAAAGGTCCCGGGGCAACTTCAATTCCCCTGACTTTGCCGCGCTTCACGGTGGTCGGTGCCACTACGCGCGCAGGATTGTTGCCTGCGCCTTTGCGAGATCGCTTTGGGTTCACAGCTCATCTGGAATACTATTCTCCAACAGATCTATCAGCCATTATTGGTCGTTCTGCCAGATTGTTGGAAGTGGAAGTCGACACGCCAGCCATTCAAGAAATTGCTTTGCGCTCTCGGGGCACTCCCCGTATAGCTAACCGACTATTGCGCCGCGTAGTTGACTTTGCAGAAGTAAACCAAGAGCCCATAGTGCACCGGGAAACAACTATGCGAGCGCTGGATTTATTCAACGTAGATCGCCACGGCCTAGATCGTTTAGATAGGGAGATATTGTTGGCACTGTGCCAAAAATTTGCTGGCGGACCAGTTGGTATTTCGACATTATCTGTCACAGTTGGCGAAGAAGCTGAAACCGTAGAAACCGTGTCCGAGCCATATCTAGTTCGCGAAGGATTCATGTTGCGCACCCCCAGGGGACGTATGGCTGCTCCCAAAGCTTGGGAACATCTAGGATTATTACCCCCACCAACGACAAACTAGTTAGTTACCGGGGAGTGCTCGCTTGCGCGTGGAGCACCCAAAATCACTGCGTCAGTGATACGTCACTCACTGTAAAACGTTTCATAAAGCTGGTATGGCTCTTAGACTATTGAGTTGCGTATGTAAGCAGAATAGAAAGGCCGTTGCTTCGTGAGTTACGAGCTGCTGATGCTGCTGGTGATCATGGTGTTCTTATTGTTCTTTATGAACTGGTGGGGAAAAAGATCCCAGCAAAAGCAGATGGAAGAACATGAAAAAAGAATGTCCGAGGCACTTAAGCCAGGTGTGTGGGTCTACACTAAGGTTGGCTTCTACGGGCGATTCGTGGATATAGACGGGGATGTGTTGATCCTGGAGACTCCCGATGGCACGGAAACATACTGGAACAAAGTCGTGTTGGAATCCGTCAGTGAACCTCCATTCGAGATCATTGAGCCAACCGAGGATGTTTCTGAAGCAGTTGGAAGCACTTACGCTAGCAAACAGGAGGGGGATTCCTCCTCCTAAAAGCCTCTGCCGTGGATTCACCACAACTTACAGGCAAACGTTCGTTCATCCGATCAGCGAGGCTGAACGCCTCTTTTACTGTTAGGTTTGATTTTGGCCAGAAAAGTAAAGAAAAAGAAGATGTCTTCTGCTGCTAAAGCATTGTGGACTCTAGTGCTGCTGGTGGTAATTTGCGCAGGCTCTTTGCTTACCGGACGCTATTTTTCTGATGCAACTTTGATCCCTAAATTCGCACTGGATTTAGAGGGGGGAACGCAGCTAATTCTCACGCCAGTATTGAGCGATGATTCCGAGGAAGAAATCACTCAAGAGGACATCCAAGAGGCAATCAGCATTATTCGTCAACGCATCGATGCTTCGGGAGTAACTGAAGCAGAAATCTCGACGATGGGGACGAGCAACATCGTCGTTTCTATCCCCGGTGAAGCCGACCAAGATACTTTGGATTTGGTGCGCTCTACGGCCTTGATGAACTTTCGCCCAGTGCTGGCGTACACCGATGCTGCCAGCGTGCTGGATGAGGATAATGCATTCAGTTACTCTGACCAGGATGGGGATGGGGTTCTCTCCGATGAAATGACTGGAGAACCAGAAGATAACTCCTCCGAATACTATATTACTGAACAACTAGAATACGAGTTTTGGCTCTACGATTGTTCCGCCCAAGAAGGAGTCAACAACGACACGGCTGAGAACAGCGACCAACCGATTATTGCCTGCGATGAGGCGGGCGAATACAAATACATTCTCGGTCCGGTTGATGTGCCCGGAACCACCATTGAAAGTGCTTCAGCCACCGCAATCTACAATAGCAATGGTTATGCAACCGGTGAATACGGTGTCGACATAGTGTTTGACGAAGAGGGAACGGAACTCTTCGCGGAGGCCTCCTCCCGTCTATACGAACTGTCGACCTATTTGTTGTCCTATGACGACACGCGCTGCCGTTTTGCCGTGGTCTTAGATGGCGTAGTGATTTCGGCACCAATCATGAATGCGGAGATCACCAATGGGGAGGCCCAAATTACCGGTAGCTACACTGTAGATGAAGCCAAGGAATTGGCAAATAAACTAAACTTTGGCTCCCTGCCTTTGAACTTTGAGGTGCAATCTGAGCAGTCCGTCTCTGCCACCTTGGGTTCAAGCCACCTCAAGAGTGGTGTTTTAGCTGGCGTAATCGGGCTAATCCTGGTGGTTCTGTATCTGATGTACCAGTACCGGGGTTTGGCCTTAGTGGCAGCGGGCTCCTTGGGGGTGGCTGCTTTGCTCACCTACCTGGTGATCACAATTTTGAGCTGGACCATGGGGTATCGTCTCTCTCTGGCTGGGGTAGCTGGATTGATTGTGGCAGTGGGTATTACCGCTGACTCGTTTATCGTCTACTTTGAAAGAATCCGCGACGAGGTCAGAGACGGGCGTTTGCTCAGTTTAGCGGTTGAAGACGGCTGGCGAGTTGCCCGGCGCACCATCTTGGCTTCCGATGCAGTGAACTTGTTGGCTGCTGTCGTGCTCTATTGGCTGGCTGTCGGTGGGGTGCAAGGCTTTGCCTTCACGCTGGGAGTAACCACGGTGGTTGACTTAGTCGTCGTGTTCTTGTTTACGCACCCGTTGATGTCAAAGCTAATTCGCACCCGTTTCTTCGGTGAAGGACACAGACTCTCTGGTTTGGATCCCGAGCATTTAGGTGCCAAATCCGCAATTGTCTACGCCGGGCGGGGGCGGATTGTGCGACGAGGTATCAATGCCACTGAAACAGATAGCGACAATTTGCATTCCAAGCAAGCTGGGGAGGAAAGAGTAATCGAATTGATTGCGCCGCAAACTGTCCCCGACGATGGGCTATCCATTGCAGAGCGGCGTCGCCGAAAACCAGAAAAAGCCGATGACGACGATACCAGCAAGACGAGTGAGGAGAGCCAAAAATGATGAGCTTCTCTAAATGGGGCAATGAGCTCTACTCGGGTGAGCGTTCCCTCAAAATTGTGCCGCGCAAAGCTCTGTGGTTGAGCATCGGTTTAGGGTTGATCGTAATCGCCGTGGCCTTGTTGTTAGTGCGCGGACTAAACCCCTCCATTGACTTTACCGGCGGCACTCAATTCATTGTGACGGGGAGTGAAACTAGCGAGTTCGAGCCAGCAGAAACAGTTGCCTCGGAAAATAACTTGTCCGAAGCGCGCATCCAGGAGCTAGGACAGGACTCGATCCGCATCCAAACTGAATCCTTGGATACTGAACAAACTGCCGCTGTGCGCATGGCCTTAGCTGAAGCCTACGGTGTCGAGGTAGAGGACGTGGATGCCAACTCAATTGGAGCAACCTGGGGTCAAGACGTAACTCGCCAAGCTTTGCAATCGATTGTCATTTTCGTTTTGCTAGTAGCAGTTTTGATGGCTGTCTACTTTCGCTCCATTCGCATGTCGGGGGCAGCGCTACTGGCATTGCTGCACGACTTGCTGCTCACTGCTGGTTTTTTCGCTCTGACACAAGTGGAAGTTTCCCCCTCCACCGTGATTGGTTTCTTGACCATTTTGGGCTATTCCCTCTACGACACGGTGGTTGTGTTCGACAAAGTACGGGAAATGTCCAGTGACTATCGCGAGCAGCATTTTCACACTTACCCAGAACTAGTGAATATGGCAGTCAATCGCACCCTGGTTCGTTCAATCAACACCTCGGTCGTGGCTTTGCTGCCAGTGGCGGCAATCTTGTTCATCGGTACCTTCTTGTTAGGTGCAGGTACGTTGCGCGATATTTCCCTGGCCCTGTTTGTGGGTATTTTAGTGGGCACTTTCTCGTCAATTTTTATTGCTTCCCCGGCTTTAGCTTGGTTTAGCGCCAACGGCAAAATTAAAGCCCACGACAAGGAAGTACAGGTAGAGCGCGAAAAGAAAGCAGTTGAGCAAGGAGTTAGCGTAGATAAACTCCAGGATTTAGCCAACCGACCGGTAATTCCCGGCAAGCACTTGGGGAACGCAATGCAGCCCAAGCGAAAGCGCCGCCGCTAAACAGAATTTGTCTACTTTGCTTTGGGTTGTAAATCTATGGAGCAAATTGGAAAACCTTTCGAGCCGCATTTGGCGCAACTAATCGAAGAGAATCTGCGCTTAGTGCCCGATTATCCCGAACCAGGGGTTTTGTTCCGCGACATCACCCCCCTGGTGGCCAACGGTAGGGTTTTGCAACAGTTAGTGCAATCAATTGCCCCGCGCTATCGCGGTCGAGTTGATCAAATAGCTGGAGTGGAGTCGCGAGGCTTCATCTGGGCAGCTCCTTTGGCGGCCACGCTGGGGGTGGGCATGTTGATGATTCGCAAAGCTGGCAAACTGCCTGACCCGATTGTGGGAGTAGGCTACGAGCTCGAATACGGTAGTGCTCGCCTGGAGATCTGCCCTAACACGGTGATGAAAGATGCCCGTGTATTGGTTGTTGACGACGTATTGGCAACTGGAGGAACCGCCAAAGCTGCCAAAGATCTCGTCGAGCAATGCGGTGGACGAGTAACTAGCATGTTTATGCTCATGGAGTTGGTCGATTTAGCGGGTAGGCAAAATCTGGGTGATATCCCCATAGAAGTGATTTTGCAGCTACACGAAAAACAGTCTCAAAACAGGTAAGAGGATTGAGTTTTTTGGCTTCTCGCGTAAAGTACATAGGGCATAAGCGCTAAAAATGAAATGGTGGAAAGGATTTCCATGCTGCGCACTCACACTACAGATGAGCTGGGTCTGGATCTAGTTGGCAAAACCGTCACTTTGACAGGATGGGTGGATAGAAGGCGCGACCACGGGGGCGTGGTTTTTGTTGACTTAAGGGATGTCACCGGAATTGCTCAAGTGGTGGTGCGTGACGAAAATATTGCCCACCAATTGCGCTCCGAGTTCGTGGTCAAAGTAACCGGTGAAGTCAGTGCACGACCAGAGGGAAATGAAAATCCGGCGCTTTCTTCAGGATACATCGAAGTATTGAGTGATGAGATCGAAATTTTAAACACTTCGGCCGCCTTGCCCTTTCAGGTGTCCTCGCACGAAGATGAGCCCAATGCTGGTGAGGAAGTGCGTTTAAAGTATCGCTACCTAGACTTGCGTCGCCCTAAAGCTGCGGCAGCCCTAAAGTTGCGTTCGCAAATGAACCGAGCGGCTCGGGAAGCCTTGTATGAACAAGACTTTGTGGAAATTGAAACTCCGACACTGACTCGTTCGACTCCAGAGGGAGCCCGTGACTTCCTGGTGCCAGCACGTTTGTCCCCGGGTAATTGGTATGCCTTGCCTCAAAGCCCGCAACTGTTCAAACAATTGCTGATGGTGGCGGGAATGGAGCGCTATTTTCAGCTGGCTCGCTGCTGGCGTGACGAAGACTTTAGAGCAGATCGCCAGCCCGAGTTTACTCAACTCGATATCGAAATGAGCTTTGTCGACCAAGAGGATGTAATTGCGGTCGCTGAAAAAGTTTTAACCGCAGTGTGGAAAGTCGCTGGAATTGAGGTCAAGACTCCGATTGAGCGTATGCCTTTCCTAGAAGCCATGGAGCGCTACGGTACCGACAAACCCGACCTGCGTTTTGGGGTAGAACTGGTGAATTTGACCGACTACTTTCAAAACACTCCCTTTCGGGTATTCCAGGCGGACTACGTAGGGGCAGTAGTCATGCCCGGTGGGGGCTCGCAGCCTCGACGTACTTTCGACAAATGGCAAGAGTGGGCCAGATCGCGGGGAGCTAAAGGCTTGGCCTACGTGACGATTGGTGAAGACGGCACTCTAGGTGGTCCAGTTGCCAAAAATATTTCCAAGTCCGAACGCGATGGCTTGAGTGCAGCTACTGGCGCAAAAGCGGGGGATTGTATTTTCTTTGCCGCTGGTCATCCTGATGATGCCAGAGCCCTATTAGGTGCAGCTCGCCTAGAAATTGGGGAACGCTGCAATTTGATTGATCCAAACCAATGGTCTTTTGTGTGGATAGTTGACGCCCCCTTGTTCAAGCCCTCTACTGAAGCCAAAAAAGAAGGCGACGTGGCTTTAGGGCAAAGTGCCTGGACGGCTGTGCACCACGCGTTTACTTCACCAAAACCAGAATGCTTGGGCACTTTCGACACCGACCCGGGCAGTGCTTTGGCTTACGCCTACGATGTTGTGTGTAACGGCAACGAAATCGGTGGCGGCTCGATTCGTATTCACCGCCGCGACATCCAAGAGCGAGTATTCAACGTCATGGGAATCGACCCGCAAGAAGCCCAAGAGCGTTTTGGGTTCTTACTGGATGCGTTTAAGTTTGGAGCCCCACCTCACGGAGGAATTGCTTTTGGTTGGGATCGAATCGCGGCTTTGCTCAGCGGCGCGGATTCCATTCGTGACGTAATCGCTTTCCCCAAGTCAGGAGGTGGGTACGATCCGCTCACTGGTGCTCCGGGGGCAATCTCCGAGATTCAACGCAAGGAAACTGGCGTGGATTTTGGGCGCTTCCAGAAAAACACCGTCAAAACTGACAAACAGACTGACAAATAGGACGTCTGGCTCCTTGTGCGAATGGGCTTGGTTTTGACCAAAACGAGTGGCTCTTTATCCAGGTCATGTTTTGGGTCACTATAATCTGGGTATGCGTGAAATTGAACTACACCCGGTGAACCCACAGCTGCGGCTCGTCAATCAAATTGTCGACGTTCTAAACAATGGCGGCACGATTGCCTTGCCAACTGATTCGGGTTACGCAGTTGCCTGCAAACTTGGCAATAAAGCTGGCATGGATACGATTAGAGATATCCGCAAATTGGATGAGAGTCACAACTTTTCTCTACTGTGTCATTCTTTTAGCCAACTGGGTGAAATAGTGGAGGTAGACAACAAGGCGTATCGCACTATCAAAGCGCTCACCCCGGGGGCATACACGTTTATTTTGAAGGGCACCAAAGAAGTGCCGCGTATGACACTGAACAAAAAGAAACACACGGTAGGGGTCAGGCTTCCCGATCAGAGAATCACTCAGGCAATCGTAGAAGCGCTGGGTGAGCCTTTGCTTTGCTCTACATTGATCATGCCTGGAGCAAGCGAGCCATTGGTAGACCCCGAACAGGTGGTGGAAAGGATTGGCAACCGCGTCGACGTCGTAGTAGTTGGTCCAGTTAGTGCCGGCCTGGCTACCACGGTGATTGACTTTACGGCTGGCTACCCCGAAGTAGTGCGCCAAGGAGCAGGCGATACCTCCTTGTTTGACTAGACCAGATTGCTAAGACTCGTTCGGTTTTTACTCACTCGTCTGTTTAGTCTATTTAGCGATAGTCTAGAAATATGGAAGACCTGTTTTCTGCGGCAAATACCGACAAATTTGGCCTGCCACTACCAGCTGCGAATGCACCCTTGGCGGCGCGAATGCGTCCTGCTGATTTGTCAGAAATGCTCGGGCAGGAACATTTGCTGACGGTGGGTTCGCCCCTGCGCAGGCTGTTAGCCCCCGTGAATCCAGGCGAACCGGTAGCAGTGGCATCAGTGATTCTGTGGGGACCTCCCGGAACAGGAAAAACCACACTCGCATACTTGATCGCCCGGCTATCTGGACGACAGTTCGCGGAAATTTCGGCAGTATCGTCGGGAGTAAAAGAACTGCGCGAAGTACTCGACGAGGCTAAACGCTCCCTAGCGCTGGGCGTACAAACCGTGCTTTTTGTGGACGAGGTACACAGGTTTTCCAAGGCACAACAAGATGTTTTGTTGCCAGCGGTCGAAAACCAGTGGGTAACTTTGGTGGCGGCAACTACCGAAAATCCAAGTTTTTCAGTCAACGGACCGCTTTTGTCGCGATCTTTGTTATTAGTTTTGAAACCACTGTCCGAACAAAACATTGAAATAGCCCTGCAGAGAGCTGTTAATGATTCGCGAGGGTTGGACGGCCAGTTTCAGCTAGCAGACCGGGCTAGTGCACAAGTCGTGCGCCTAGCTGGGGGAGATGCTCGTAAAGCATTGACTTTACTAGAGGCTGCAGCAGGTGCAGCCAAAAACGAAGGCCGCCTAGAAATCAATATTGACGACGTGGCCACGGGGGCGGCCCAGGCCTTGGTGACTTGGGATGAAGACCAACACTACGATGTGGCTAGTGCGTTCATCAAATCGATGCGCGGCTCTGACCCAGATGCAACCGTGCATTATTTGGCGCGAATGATCGAAGCCGGAGAGGATCCAAAATTTATTGCTCGCCGCATTATGATTGCTGCTGCTGAAGAAGTGGGATTAGCCGATCAAAGTGTTTTGCACACTGCGGTAGCTGCCGCCCAAGCAGTAGTCCTGGTGGGTTTGCCAGAGGCGCGAATTATTTTGGCGGAAGCCGCCCTAGCGGTGGCGCTAGCACCAAAATCTAATGCTAGCTATCTGGCCATTGACAGTGCTCTGAGCGACATTCGCCAAGGTAAAACCGGAGTAGTGCCGCTGCACTTGCGCGACAGCCACTACCAGGGGGCCAAAGACTTAGGGCATGGACAAGGATACCAGTACGCACACGACCATCCCCATGCAATTGCTTCTCAGCAATATTTACCCGACGAATTGGCTGGCACTCGCTATTATCACCCAAATGAGCGCGGTGATGAGACTCTTGTCGCAAAACGTCTCGCGAGGATTCGAGAAATCCTAGATATGCGCTAGATTGGGGGAGTTGCTTGTGTACTGCTCTAGAACGCGTTTTGTTGAGCAAGTCGACAGACTACTTCCTAGCCGTGTTTTTAGGTATCGAAGTATTCTTTAGGCTGCGGAGGCGTTTGCGGGTGGAGCGAGCTACTCTAATTCATTAGAGTGACAACACCCTGGAGTCTTAGCCGAATTGAAATTCTGGTGGCAGGCCGTGTTTCAAGAGCGTTGACTCCGTGTGCACTGATACCGGTCTGCACCCAACTGCACTGGTACCACGGCACATGACATTAGAAACAGGAGAGGCAAATCTATGTCCGGTAACCGTTCACGCAAACAGGTACGCCAATCGCGCGCCCTAGGAGTCGCGCTCACCCCTAAGGCAGTTCGCTATTTTGAAAAGCGCCCCTACGGTCCAGGTGAGCACGGGAGGAGCCGTCGCCGCCAAGAATCCGACTATGCTGTGCGATTGAAAGAAAAGCAGCGTTTGCGCGCCCAATACGGGATTCGTGAAGCCCAAATGGTGCGAGCCTTCGAAGAAGCTCGTCGTTTGACGGGACGTACCGGTGATTGCTTGGTCGAAGTATTAGAGAGGCGTCTAGACGCCCTAGTGTTGCGTTCCGGTTTTGCCCGCACCACTGCGCAGGCTCGTCAAGCAGTGGTTCACCGCCACATCATGGTAGATGGGAAAATCGTCGACCGCCCCTCCTACCGGGTTCGCCCCGGACAAACCATCCAAGTGAAGCCAAAGTCCCAAACTCGCGTCCCCTTCCAAATTGCCGCCACTGGTGCTCACCAAGAGGTTCTGCCCAAAACCCCTGGATACCTGGAAGTCGACATTGAAAAACTCAAATCAACCCTAGTGCGCGAACCGAAGCGCTCTGAAGTGCCCGTCGAATGTGACGTGCAAATGGTCGTTGAATATTACTCGCGCTAATTTTACGCGAGGCAAAAAGTGCTCCGACAACTGCCGATATCGGCGGCTTGTGGGGGCGCTTATTTGTTTCTGGCAAGGAGAGTATAATGCGCACAGCTGAAATCCACCAGCGATGGTTGAACTACTTTCAAGCAAATGGGCACGAAATTCGCGAATCAGTGCCACTAATTTCGCCCGACCCATCAATTCTATTCACAATTGCGGGAATGGTTCCCTTCATCCCCTACATCACGGGCGAAGAGCAAGCCCCCTGGCCGCGCGTAGCTTCAGTGCAAAAGTGTTTGCGCACCAACGACATTGAAAACGTGGGGAGAACTACGCGCCACGGCACCTTTTTCCAAATGAACGGAAACTTTAGTTTCGGCGACTATTTCAAAGAGGGTGCAATCGATTTTGCTTGGGATTTACTAACTGGGAGTCGCTCGTATGGCAAATATGGTTTAGATGGTGACAAATTGTGGGTCACCATCTGGGAAGAAGACCTAGAGAGCTTCGACTTATTAACTCGAAAAATTGGCATTGATTCCCGCCATATAGTGAAGTTAGCGCGCCAAGACATTTTCTGGGATACCGGACAGCCTGGCCCTGCTGGACCTTGCGCAGAATGGCACATTGACCGTGGCCCCACCTATGGTCCAGAAGCAAAGGGGGGCACAGTCGATCCGGGGGGGGATCGCTATGTGGAAATCTGGAACCTGGTCTTCGACCAATACATGCGGGGCGAAGGAGAGGGAAAAAACTATCCTCTATTACACGAATTGAACCAAAAATCCATAGACACCGGCGCTGGATTAGAGAGACTAGCTTTTGTTTTACAAGACAAAGACAACCTGTATGAAACCGACCAGGTCTTTCCCGTCATCCAAAAAGTCGAACAAATCACTGGCAGAAGGTACAAGTCAGAGCTTGAAGTAGATGTACACATGCGGGTGGTGGCAGATCACGTGCGCTCAGCCATGATGCTGATCGGAGATGGGGTTCGTCCCGGAAACGATGGAGCAGGCTACGTTTTGCGTCGCCTATTGCGCCGAGCAATTCGAGCAATGCGCCTGTTAGGCGTGGACAAGTCGGTTTTGCCCGACTTATTCCCAGTTTCACGTGACGCGATGAAAGAGTCCTACCCGGAATTGGAAACAAATTGGCAGACTATCTCTCAAGTTGCCTACGGAGAAGAAGAAGCCTTTTGCCGGACTTTGGACTCAGGGATCCAAATTTTTGATTTAGCGGCGAAAAAAGCGTTAGCTGGGACAGACAAATCCACTTCCCAGATTTTATCAGGGGATGAAGCCTTTGTTTTACACGACACCTACGGTTTCCCCATTGATTTGACTTTAGAAATGGCCGCCGAAAAAGGCTTAAAAGTTGACGAAAAGCGTTTCCAAGAATTGATGGAAGCCCAAAGACAGCGGGCGCGAGCTGATTCAAAAGCCAAAAAATCTAGTCACGTAGATGCCTCTATCTACCGTGAATTCGTCGACCAATTAGGTGGAGGCTCTGAATTCATTGGTTACACGCAAAATACGGGTGAAAGTGAAATTGTCGGCCTGCTCCTAAATGGACAAGCTGTGCCAGTTGTCGAAGGAAATTCTGGCAAACCCATCAAAGTAGATGTCATTTTGCAAAGAACCCCATTTTACGCGGAGGCCGGGGGACAATTAGCTGACCAAGGTGTGATTCGAGGCGAAAATGGTGCAGTTTTGCGGGTTCTCGACGTACAAGCACCAATCAAGGGTCTCTCGTTGCACCGCTGTCAACTAGAGCAAGGCAGCGTCAAACTGACGGATACAGTGTATTGCGAGATTGATGCGCGTCGTCGCTTAGCGATCGCTAGAGCTCACACTGCCACCCACATGGTGCACAAAGCTCTTCACACAGTGGTGTCAAATGAAGCCAATCAGGCCGGGTCAGAAAATTCTCCCTCGCGCCTGCGCTTTGACTTTAGACACTCGCAAGCTCTTCCTGTATCGCAAGTTTCTAGCATAGAAAGCTTGGTGAATGAGAAGCTAACTGAAGATCTGGCAATTACTGAAGCCCAAATGTCTTTGGAAGAAGCTAAGGCTTTGGGAGCGCAAGCCCTATTTGGCGAAAAATACGGCAAAGTTGTGCGGGTCGTATCAATTGGCGGTGACTGGTCCAGAGAACTTTGCGCAGGTACGCACGTTTTAACCACTGGGCAAATTGGTCGAGTCACGATTTTATCCGAGTCATCCGTGGGTTCGGGAATTCGCCGTCTGGAGGCCTTAGTTGGTCAGGGAGCCTACGAGTTTCAGGCCAAGGAGCATGCTTTGGTTTCCCAGTTGACCAATATGTTGCACGGGCGGGCAGAAGAATTGCCAGAAAAAATTACGGCTTTGTTGGATAAGTTGCGCGAACGGGAAAAAGAGCTGGTGTCACTAGAAGACCAAGTCCTGCGCAGTCGCGCAAAGGACGTGGCCGCGAAATCGCGCCGCTTTGGTGACACCTGGCTAGTTGCCGAAAAAGTAACGGGTGTCAGCTCGGCCGATGCTCTGCGCTCACTCACTACCAATGTGCGCGAAACAATAGAGAACACAACGTCTGCTCCCGTGATAGTGGCATTGTTCACCGAAACTGGGGGAAGAGTGCAATTAGTGGTAGCCACCAACCAAGCTGCTCGTGACAATGGCCTCAAAGCTGGCGTCTTAGTGAAGGAAGCTGCCCAAATTTTAGGGGGTGGGGGAGGTGGAAAACCCGATGTTGCTCAGGGAGGTGGCTCGGATGCTAGCGCGATTACGGCTGCCATTCACCACGTTGTCGAGGCCGTGGAACAGGCCGGTTAGATTACTTGCTCTAGTGGTTTTCCGTGAAGCCAAACCTGACCTCTGAGCCTGATCCCAAATCCCCTTGTTCATTTGCGTCTACCCAGGTGCTGCATGGCGCAAAATTAGGTGTGGATTTGGGGACGGTTCGCATCGGCGTGGCAGCTTGTGACAGGGATGAACTAGTGGTCCTACCAGTGCAAACTGTGCGCCGCACCAAAGATGGCCGCGACTTACAAAAAGTGGCACAAATCGCTTTAGATCGCGAGGTTGTAGAAATTGTTATAGGCTTGCCAAAACATCTGCGAGGAACTGAAGGCAAATCAGCTCACCTAGCTAGACAATTTGCCAGAAGTCTGGCCAAGCGATTGCCAGAAGTGCGCGTTTGCCTGCTTGATGAGCGTTTAACTTCTGTTTCAGCTCACTCTAGGTTGTCTGCGGCTGGAAAAGATCATCGCTCTAGCCGCCAAATGGTTGACCAGGTGGCCGCACAGATTATTCTGGAGAGTGCTTTGCAAATGGAAAAAATCCAGGGAAAGCCCGCAGGTGAACAGGTTAGTTAGGAGCGGTAATGAGTAGTCTGGAAAATGGCAAAGACTCTAATCTGCCCGCAACACCTTTCCCTTCCCGGCGGGAGTTACACGGCAGTGCAACTTCGCGCGAAAAACAAGACTCTAATCCAACTGGCGACTCTCATCCGGTTCGTAACCCTGGAATAGGTACTGGTAGCGGCATTGGCACCAGGTGTAGAGCAGCTACCGGGAGTAGGAGCTCACCTTCTAGTGAAACCACGATAAATACCTCTGCTAGTACAGCCAGGACTACTGCTCCTTCTTTGAGTGCAAGTTCCAGGAGAGCTCCTTTGCCGACTCGCGCCCAGGTTAAAGAAGCTCGCAACCAGGTATCAGTATCAGCTGATCCAAACTTGTTGACCCATCCGCAGCAAAGATCCAAGGATTTGCCGTCTAGAACCGGTAGCCGCCGAAAAACAGATACTCGGTCGGGGCAATCGACAACAACGCCGCCTTTGCCGACTCGCTCGGATAGATCAAGTTCTTTGTCTGGGACGCCGAGTCTGATTCCACAAAGAAGTAGACCAACTGGTACTTCTGCCAGTGTGCCTCCGTTGCGCTCCAGGGTCTCTCGAGGGGAAAATCCTAGCGGTAATAGTAATAGTAGTGGGGTTGACCCTAGACTACTTAGTAGCGGCAGTAGGTCAGCATTTGGCTCAGCATCCGCTGCTGCCACGAGGACGGAGCCAGGTGCTGATTCACCGGCTGCTTCCTTGAAGCGAGCCAGTCGACATTCCATCCCTACTTCCAGTGGTTCGCCAACCAGACGACAAAACAGGTTCCAGGTCGATCCGACTACGGTCTATCAAACTCAAGGCCAGATAGACCCATATACTGCCGCGCAAAATTATCCTGGCCAAAATTGGCCGGAACGAAACTATATCAAACGAAGACAGGTGGACCGAGATCATCTAGCACAAAATTATTATCAACAAAGACAAGCAACCTTGGAACCTAGCTATACCGAATTAACTTCTCTTCCTTCTAGTTCTGATCCCAGATATTTCGACCCTGATTATTCCAGTCATTCTCATCGTTCTAATTATCCTGACTTTAACTATTCTAATTCTTCCCAATCCGTTTCCTATGTTGATGACTATTTTGATTCTTCCAACTCTAACTCTAACTTTGATCAGGTAGATGCAAATTCACAAAACTATGCAAACTACACAGAGGATTTTCTGGAAGACTACCAGCCGATAAGTTCCACTTCCACAGAGTATTCGCCAGATTGGGATGAGCCAGAAAACGAATCAAATGCACTAGCCTTATCCCAGTACGGTGGAGTGCAGGAGGTGGTGCGCGACGGCGATAAACACCGGACTCACAAACGCTCTCGCGTTTTCGTGTGGCTGGTGTGGTTATTAGTGTTGTGTTTGTTGGTGGGTGGCACGGCTTTTGCTGTCATGAATTTTGTTGGGGGAGACTCCAGCGATGCTTCGGTGACCGACTATCAGGGCAGTGGTGATGGTTCTGTCCAAATCACTATTGACGAGGGAGCGCTAGGATCAGATATCGCCCAAGTTTTGTATGACAACGGGGTGATTGCCTCGATTGCCGCCTTCAATCAGGTGTGTAACTCGAATTCTTTGTGTCAAACTATTCAGCCAGGCACATACCAATTGGCTTACCGCATGTCGGCTAGTGAGGCTTTGGAAGCTTTGTTGAATGCCGATAACCGGATTTCTGACAATGCAATCGCAGTAAATACTGGGCAAACTGTAGAGCAAGTGCGAGACAGCTTCATCAATGCGGGCTTTAGTGAGACTGAAGTAGACGAAGCCCTGGCCGATGTCGATGCTTTGGGCTTGCCCGACGTGGCTGACGGTAATTTGGAGGGATGGTTAGCTAGCGGCACCTATCAAATTGGCTCAGACGACACAGTCACCTCATTGCTAAGCGAAATGATTGCGGCACAAGTAGAGATTTTACAAGACGCTGGGGTAGCTGAATCGGAGTGGATGACGGTCTTGACTAAAGCCTCCATCGTGGAGCGCGAAGTGGCCTACGGCGAATACATGCCCCAAGTGGCTCGGGTGATCGAAAACCGTTTAGATAATGTCGGCGGTGAAACCTCTGGGCGTTTGCAAATGGACTCAACAGTTTTATACGGAGTGGGAAAAATTGGGGGAGTGCCTACTCAAGCAGATTTAGAAGATGACAATCCCTATAACACTTACTTGTATGCGGGCTTGCCGCCCACCCCTATTTCCGTGCCTAGTCAAACCGCGATTGAGGCGGTAGTGAATCCAGCTGATGGCGATTGGCTCTACTTTGTGACAGTCAACTTGGAGACCGGGGAAACACTCTTTGCTAGTACGCTGTCCGAGCACCAAGAAAACGTGGAATTGTTCAACCAGTACTGCACCGAAAATGAAGATATGTGCTAGCTGCAATTGACACAACTACTGGTGAATCAGAAATAATATTTATCACTAATGGTAGAGATGTGAAGGAGAAACTAGTGGGCAAGTGGGCGGCTGTCATCGGGTCACCAATTGAACATTCCTTGTCGCCCGTCTTACATCGACGTGCCTACGAGTTATTGGAGTTGGACTGGAAATACCAGCGTTTTGAAGTAGACCAAGTGCGCTTACCAGACTTTATGCAAGAACTGGATGATAACTGTCAAGGCTTGTCGGTAACTATGCCTTGTAAGATCGATATCGCCCAACACTTAGATACAACTGATAGCTTGGCTAGAGCCGTGGGGGCAGTCAACACGGTCGTGTGCTCGGGGGGATTAAAATCTGGTTTCAACACGGACGTACAAGGAATCGTCGGCGCTTTGGTGTTAGCCAGCAACGGGTCTTTGCAAGCGGTCAATAATGCTGCAGGATTGCAGGCCGTTATTTTAGGAACGGGCGCTACCTCTGCTTCCGCGCTGACTGCTCTAGCCCAAATGGGAGTCAAAGACGTATTCGTGGTAGGCAGGCGCTTTGGAGTCCAAACAGCTCTGGGAGCTGCTGCCGGGCGATTGAATTTGACCTATCTACCAGTCAACTGGAACCAACCCCAATTAGTATCCCAAGAAGTATCCACCGCCAATATTGTCATTTCCACGGTTCCCCCCACAGTTACAACTGAAATTGGGAATTTACTTTCCCCTAGCGCGCAAACAATTTTCCTGGACGTAACCTACAGCAAGCAAGAGCGACCCTTATCTGCCAAATTCAAAAAGGCTGGCGCGATCCTGGCCTCCCCGCTGGCAATGTTGACCTACCAAGGGCTGGCGCAAGTCAAACTAATGACCGGGTATGAAGTTCCTTTTGAGCCAATCTATCAGGCCGTACTCCAGGGCGTAGGATAATTCCCTTGTTTAGCGCTTTGGGATTGTCAACTCCAGTATTGTGGGTCAGTTTGGGAATTATCCTGATAAATGCCGCCTGGTCAATGACAACCGGTCGACAAATAGTCCACTGCTATGTTGCCGGAGCAGGAGAAGGTTTATCGGCAAAACCAATCGGCAAACCACGTGCGCCAGCCCGATGGATTTGCTTTCTAGCTAGCTTCGTCCCGGGAGTGCTAGTCGCAGCCACCACAATCATCAGAATTCTTGCCAAAAACGCTGATTCAACACATTGCCAAGCCTCAGGGTGTGGGATGGCAACAAATTTATTGGCTGTGGTGGCAGTTTCCTCTTTGGCCTGGCTCGTGTTTTGGGTGGATACCCAAGTACTCAAAATCCCCAATCAGGTCACTCTTTTGTTAACTTTAGAAATTCTGCTTTTTGTTTTACCGGCCACAATTTGGCCAAAATTGGGATACATCACACAGGTAATGCCGGACAATGACTTCCAAAATCAAGTGATTTCCAACATATTAGTGCTCTGTGGAGGAGCAATACTGTGGGTGCTCATTCTCACTACCGGCGGCAAACACGTCGGTAAGGGCGACTTGAAACTAACACCAGCAATGGGCGCTCTAGCAGCTACTGCTGGAACTAAGGGCATAGTCAGTGGCATCATAGTCACCGTTATTACTGGAATCGTGAGCTTGCCACTAAGGCTAAGAGCCATCCCCTATGGGCCACCTTTAGTGATTGGCGCCCTCTTTGGTGCCTTGATGTAAGGAGCTGCTAATAATTTGGGCTCGCCAGCATGAAAGCTCTCGAATATGTCAAAGTTGAGGCATGCTGAAGTGGAGTACTGCTGGTGAATCACATGGACAGGGTTTAATTGGACTAATGGAGGGGCTACCCTCTGGCGTGTCAGTCACAACTGAAATGCTTGCCCGAGCCTTAGCTCGCAGACGCTTAGGATATGGGCGGGGAAGCCGCCAAAACTGGGAACAAGATTCAGTCACCATTTTTTCTGGAGTCCGCCACGGTCACACTACAGGTGCACCTTTGGCTTTCACTATCAAAAACAGTGAATGGCCCAAATGGCACACAGTGATGGCCCCGGATCCAGTTGATGCAGCCGACCTAAAAGTGGACGCTGGCAAAGGCGATCCGCGTGAACAGGCACGCAACCGCCCCCTGTATCAACCTCGTCCTGGACACGCAGATCTAGCAGGCATGCTGGCTTACGATTTGACTGACGCCCGCGATGTACTGGAAAGAGCCTCCGCCAGGGAAACTGCCACCAGAGTGGCACTAGGTGCAGTGGCAAAAAGTCTTTTGAGAGAAACTCTAGGCGTTGAAATTGTTTCTCACGTAATCCGGATTGGGAGTGAAAAATTAGGTCCAGCAGAGAGTAATTCTGGTTCTAGTTGGGTGCCTTTCTTGCCTAAACCAGAAGATAGCGAAGAACTAGATGCCAGTCCCGTGCGCACATTGAGCAAGGACGCTGAAATTCGTTTCATGGCTGAAATCGACCGAGCTAAAGAAAATGCTGATACGGTGGGTGGCATCGTCGAGGTGATCGCGTGGGGATTGCCCATCGGTTTAGGTTCGCACGTGTCCGCCGAGACCAGGCTCGATGCTCAAATTGCTAGCGCATTGATGTCCATTCAATCGGTCAAAGGAGTCGAAATCGGCGATGGTTTTAAAGAGGCAGAGAGATTTGGCTCTGCTGCACACGATGAAATCATCGTTGACTCAAGAGGACAACTGCAGCGCGTAACTAACCGCGCTGGCGGTTTGGAAGGTGGAATCACTAACGGTGAACCTTTGGTGGCCAGGGCAGCCTTCAAACCCATTTCTACAGTTCCCAAATCTTTGCGCACTGTGGACTTGCAGACTATGGAGTCAACTACAGCTTTTTACCAGCGCTCGGATACCTGTCAAGTTCCGCCTGGAGCTGTGGTTTGTGAAGCTATGCTGGCTTTGACTCTGGCTGCAGCTACTTTGGACATGTTCGGTGGCCGCTCCTTGCGTCAAGTGGTAGCGAATGTCAACTGGTATCAGGCGCGGATTGCTGACAGATTGCGAATGGATAGCGCTTCTGACTAAGTGAGGTAGGGGCGAGATGGAATATTTGAAACCTAAGCGAGTTTATCTAGTGGGCTTGCCAGCATCTGGAAAGTCGCGCACTGGAAAATTTTTGGCCGAAGTTTTAGGGGTTCCCCACTGGGACACCGACAAGATGGTGGAAAACTTGGCTGGTCAAGATATTCCAACGATTTTTAAAACCAGGGGACAAGCTAAGTTCAGGGAACTAGAACTGGAGGCTGTGCGCCTGAGTTTACGAAAAGAGGGCGTTTTTTCTCTGGGCGGAGGCGCAATTGAAACGCCAGAGATCAGAAAAATTCTAGCCGGGGAAAGCGTGGTGTGGATTCACGCAGAAAAAGCGGAATTGCTGCGCCGCGTGACTCGAAACATCACAAAACGCCCGCTTTTGCAGGACGACCCTGAAGGCACGCTCGACGAAATGATTGCGCGGCGCATGTCTTTGTTTGCCGAAGTCTACGACTTGCAGGTCAATTCCACTGCTTCGCACCACATCGCAGTAGTGAACCAGATTTTGCAGCACTGGTGGGGATTGCACGTCGTGCCAGTGGCGGTGGAAAATCCCTACTACGTGTTGGTAGGAGATGGAGCCAGCGAATTGGCGGTCAACTATTTGCCCAAGGGGACTCGAAAATGCATGATTGTGTCACCTGAGGCAATGCGAGTGCAGGCTCAAAAACTAGGGATGAAGCTGCGCCACCAGGGGGTTGAAGACCATCATTTTGTGCACGAAAACGGTGAGGTGGCTAAATCCTACCAGTCAGCTATTGCTGGTTGGAATGCCCTGGCGCAGGCGCGCATTGGTCGCGGTGATCTGATCATTACTGTGGGGGGTGGAGTTACTTCAGATTTAGGCGGTTTTTTGGCAGCCACGTGGATGCGCGGGGTGCAGGTAGTCCACGTTTCTACCACTTTGTTAGGGATGGTCGATGCTGCTATTGGTGGAAAAACTGGGATTGACACTCCTTATGGCAAAAACTTGGTGGGAGCTTTTCACGACCCTACGGTGGTGTTTGCCGACACGAGTATGTTGGGTACCCTGCCTACGGAAGAATTTGTTAGCGGTTTGGCTGAACTAATTAAGTGCGGGTTTATTGCCGACACGAAGATTTTGGAGTTGATTCAAGCCGACATCAATGTGCTTAATCCGCAGCGTTCTTTGACTGATCCGCAGTTATATGCTTGCCTAATTGATTTGATTGCCAGAGCAATCAAAGTGAAAGCAGAAGTAGTATCTGACGATAAATTTGAGTCCGGGCGCCGCGAAATTCTAAATTATGGTCACACTGCTGGGCACGCTTTAGAGTTAGCCAGTCGATATACCAAGCGCCACGGGGAGGCAGTAGCAGTTGGCTGTATTTTTGCTGCTACGGTAGCCCAAAAATTGGGGTATCTGACTGCCGCAGAAGTAGATCGACACGTGCAGCTTTTCCAGGCAGCTGGACTGCCAACACAACAAGAAGACGTGAGTTGGTCTTTCATGTTGGAAGCCATGCGTGGCGACAAGAAGGTGCGTGGCGACAAACTGCGTTTCGTGTTGCTGCGTGGAATTGGCAACCCGGTGGTAGAGAGCGTAGACGATGAGGTGCTCAAGGTTGGAGCTAGAGCTATTGGAGCTGACCTGGATAGCTAAGAAAACTAGTTGAAAATGAAAACCATTTTACTTCTGGGTAGTTCCGGGACAGGTAAAACCAGTGTGGGGCGGGCTTTAGTTGACTTGATGTCAGTCGAGTTAGGACGGGAAAACTCTCCAGCGGGTTCACCTGTAGAAGGAGGATTCGTCGAACTTGAAGAGTTTTTCGCCCAGCAAGTCGGTCAGACTTTCAAGCAGGCTCTAGAACTATGGGACTCTCCTAAACTCCAACTAGCTCTGCGAGAAGTTGCCCTAGATTTACTGCAATCACCCACACCCTATGGTGTTATTTCGCTTACACCCTCGGCTCCTACGGACCCAAAAATTGCGGCCGCAATTCATGCTTTCCAACCTCGATTATTCATCGTTGAGTTGCGTGCTGCTGTGGATGTCTTGGGACGCAGACTGGGATTAAATGCTCCTAGACCCTTGGGATTAGTCAACTTGGAGCTACCCGGACCCTATACCCTGTTTCGTCAATTCAACGAAACTTTGCACCAAACCTACCAACAATTTTCGCCCATGGTGGTGGACACTTCTGCGATCACCGCCACGCAAGCAGCAGTCCAGGTTCTAGCCGCGACGCGATAGAATAGCGCGGGACTACCCGGCAAAAAGTGAGGTAAGCGTGGCAACTACTAACGATCTAAAAAATGGCATGGTTTTGGTGCTCGATGGACAGTTGTGGCAGGTAGTCGAATTCCAGCACGTCAAGCCCGGCAAAGGACCAGCCTTCGTGCGCACTAAAATCAAGAGTGTTTTATCCGGCAAAACGGTCGATCGTACTTTCAACGCGGGAATAAAAGTAGAAACCGCCACCGTGGATCGCCGGGATATGACTTTCTTGTACCAAGACGGAGACTCTTATGTGTTCATGGATCAAACGACCTACGAACAGAGCGAGATTCCTGCCGTCACCGTGGGGGAGGCAGCTAACTATTTGACTGACACCCAAAATGCGATCGTCTCATTTCACGACGACCAGGTTTTAGGCGTGGAGTTACCCGCCACCGTGGTTTTGGAGATTACCCACACCGAACCAGGGCTACAAGGAGATCGCTCGTCGGCAGGAACTAAACCGGCGACTGTGCAAACCGGCTACGAACTACAAGTACCCCTATACATGGAGGAAGGTACTCGTATCAAGGTGGATACTCGCACTGGCGAATACGCTGGGCGCGCTAACGATTAGGTTGTTGTGACTAGTAAACGAAGTGGTTTTACTGCTCGAACGAAGGCCCGCAAGCGAGCTGCTGATGTCCTATTTGAAGCAGATCAACGTCGCTTGGGGTTTTCGTCTACTGCGATTTTAAAATTGCTAGAAGAGCGCAAGGTGATTACTGCTGCCCAAACACCGTTGCCAGAGTATTCAATTGAAATTGTGCAAGGGGTTGCCGCTAATTTGTCGAAAATCGATGATTTATTGCGCCGACACGTAAAGAATCGCGAGTTGACGCGTTTGCCCTCTTTTGATCTGTCCGCCATGCGAATAGCTGTGTGGGAGATGCTAGAAAATTCCAGTCATGTTCCGCCGGTGACAGCCATTGATGAGGCAGTGGCAATTGTCAAACGCATTTCGACTACAGAGTCCCCAACCTATGTTAACGCTGCTTTGGATGCAATTCGCAAGGACATTTTGCAGCAAGGCAGCAAAGAATCTACTGAGTCAGTGGGGCAGGGGCGATCAGCACAGACTGAATCGGGAGTCGAGCCAGGTATTCTTGCCGGGGGACAGGTAAAGCAAGGAGAACAGGGAGAGACTACAGACAGTGTGTCATCCGTTGATATGCCTGATTTTCGCGCATCTGGGATTCCCAGTGGCTTGGAGTTGGAGCAGGAAATCGAAAAAATTGCTGTCGCAGACCTAGATGATGACTTGCTGGACGAGCTGTTGGACGAGTACTAAAAATTAGTGCTAAAGGTAAGCGCTAGAGATGAGTACTAGAGACAAGGTTAGGGCAGGAAAGACCATCAGGTGGCAAGCGTGGCGACAGTAGTACGGCAAGTTATGTGGCGGCACTGTGGAGAGTGTACGGCAAGTCGGGTAGTAAGAAGGTTGAGTAACTAGCATGCAGCAAGATGGCGTGAAATCTAGTTCCAATCCAGGGATCCTACTGGCTGTTGCAGGTCCGGCGGGAGTGGGTAAGGGAACGGTCGTCAAAGCCTTGCTGGAGCGCTATCCTCAAGCTAAATTATCAATTTCAGCTACTACCAGAAAACCTCGTCCCACAGAAACAGAAGGCGTTTCCTATTTTTTTGTAGATGATGAACAATTCGATGAAATGATTGCCCAAAATGCTTTATTAGAATGGGCTCTAGTGCATCAAAAGTATCGTTATGGCACGCCAAAACATTGGGTAAACACTCAATTAGCACAAGGCAAACTGGTAATTTTAGAAATTGATTTGGATGGAGTTCGCCAAATCAAAGAGTCATTTCCTAAGTGCCGAACGGTTTTTCTTGCACCTCCATCTTGGGAAGAACTAGAAGCCAGATTGCGCGGGCGTGGCACTGAAAATGAAGCAGAAATTCGACGGCGGCTCGAAACTGCAAAAACTGAATTAGCAGCTCAAGCAGAGTTCGATTTAGTGATTGTCAACGATGAGGTAAAGGCAACGGTAGAAACCCTAGCCAACTACTTGGAATTGAGATAGCATCACCCCAGTAGTTTGTCTGATTTGAAGGAGCACAAATTTATGTCCGGAGTTGTCGCAAAACCGGAGGGTATCACTTCCCCTGCGATTGACGACTTGTTGGAGAAAACCGACTCTAGGTATGGTCTGGTCATTTACGCTGCGAAGAGAGCTCGCCAAATCAATGCGTATAGTCACCAGCTGGAAGCCAACATGTTGCAATTTGTTGGACCAGTGGTGCCAGTTCGAGCTGAAGATAAGCCTTTATCGGTTGCCTTGCGAGAAATTGCCGAGAACAAATTAGAGATGCGGCGCAACCCTGACAAAATCGGGGGATAAACTCGGAAATGGTGAATAGGCTGGTGGCATAGTTGAGGAAAGCTCCACTAGAATTCAGAACACCATGACCGATTCGAAAACTGTACTCGTGGGCGTGAGCGCGGGAGTTGCTGCCTATAAAACCGGACAGTTAGTGCGCGATCTGGGCAGGGCTGGCTTACAAGTACGAGTGATTCCAACCCCAGATTCACTAAACTTTGTGGGCGTTAAAACCTGGCAAGCTCTAAGCGGGCATCCCGTGGGAGTAAACGTTTTTGATCCCGCTTTGGATCATATCGAGTTAGCGCGCCTGGCCGACGCAATTGTGGTGTCTCCCGCTACCGCCGACTGTATCGCTAAAATCGCCAGAGGATTTGCCAACGATTTACTGACGGCCACTATTTTAGCCAGCAGCGCACCCCTGGTGGTGGCTCCCGCCATGCACACGCAAATGTGGGAGGCTGTGCCCACTCAAGAAAATATTGCCCTCTTGCTAAACCGGGGAGTAAAAGTTGTTGGCCCGGTTAGCGGCGATTTGGCTTCAGGAGACCACGGTTTAGGGCGCATGGCTCAAACAGGTGACATCCTGGCGGCAACCTTGATAGCGGTCGATGCAAAAACCAAAACCAAGTGTAAACCTGCCCCACAAGATGTCGGTAGACTACTAGATGATAGTAGCCTGCCAGAGAGCGAAAACATCTGTGAATCTGCCAAACTTAGTGGTGACTCTGGCAAGCCAAGTCACATTGTCACTAGTGGGACTGCATCCGCCTCGCTGGATGTAATTCCTCGACTAGACTTTTTCAATGAGTCTAAACGAATTTTGGTTACCGCCGGGGGCAGCCGGGAGCCAATTGATCCGGTTAGATTCCTCGGGAACCGCTCCTCGGGTCTAATGGGCACTGAAATCGCCCAACGGGCAGCCGCACAAGGAGCCCACGTCACCTTAGTGGCAGCCAACTTGGAAGTTGCTCCACCTGTTCACCCAAATATTGAAATTGTTCAAGCCCCAACTGCCAAAGCAATTTATGAGGAAGTCTTATCGCGCTTGGAAAAAACAGCTTGCCTGATTATGAGTGCAGCAGTTGCAGACTTTGCCCCAGCACACCCGTCTGCCAGCAAAATAGAAAAAACTGCCAGCGACGACAAAACTTTGACTTTGGTGTTACAACGTACGCATGACGTATTGAAAACTGTTTGCGAACACCCTCACCGCCCTCAACTGGTGGTTGGCTTCGGTGCTCAAACTGATTCACTGACAAAAGCTCTAGAAAAAGGAGCAGCCAAAGCCAGACGCAAAGGCGTAGACATTCTCGCTGTCAATCTAGTGGGAGAAAAACAAGGCTTTGGGTCAGTAAGCACCGAATTGTACTTGTTGGATTCACAAGGAGAACTAATTGAGAGCATCAACGGCAGCAAAACTGAAGTCGCTGCAGGCTTGCTTGCGCGAGTTGCTCGCCAAATGATCCAAAATTAGTGGACTAGCTAACAGATTTGCCAAAACGAGCACTTACTCAAACCCTAAATATTGACAACACAGCCCGGACGACCCAGAAAACTCACCGAGTAGCCAGCACCGAGCAGAAAGTGATACACCAGCAACTAATACACTCACCTACCGTTCTTGGTTGAAAACTACACAGTTAAGCCTGAAAAATCACACTCCGTACCACGAAATATTCTTCTTTTACCTCTATACAGACTCCTTCTCGACAAAAATACAGAGCCTGTTAATATCGAACAGTGCAAAACAATCTTCGACCCATGACATCAGAATCAGTCACCGAGGGACACCCCGACAAGGTCTGCGACCGTATTTCCGATGCAATTCTAGATTCGCTACTACAACAGGACCGCTCTTCGCGCGTAGCCGTAGAAACCGTCGCTACAACCGGCCTGATCACAGTAGTGGGCGAAGTAACCACCCAAGGTTATGCAGATATTCCCACAATCGTTAGAAAAACCATTCAAGACATCGGCTACGATTCAGCCGACAAAGGCTTCGACGGCGCCACCTGCGGAATTAGCGTCTCCCTGGGACAACAAAGCCCCGAAATTGCTTCAGGCGTGAACCGCGCCCTAGAAGTGCGCGAAACAACAAATAACGTCGATCCCCGAGACGTACAAGGCGCTGGCGACCAGGGAATGGTTTTTGGCTACGCCACCGACGAGACCCGCGATCTAATGCCAGCCCCCATTTGGCTATCACACCGATTGGCCGAACGTCTAGCACTGGTGCGCAAACAAGGGATAGTTGAAGGACTGCGCCCCGACGGTAAAACCATGGTGACCGTCCTCTACGCTGGCGATCGCCCGGTGGGAATCGATAACATCGTGGTGTCAACTCAGCACGATCCCAGCCTAGCGGGCTTAGTGCTGGAAGACGCTATCTTGCGTCACGTCGTCAACCCAGTTTTGCAAGAATACGCCCCGAACTTAGATGCCACCAAATGCCGTCTCCTGGTGAATCCCTCCGGCCGGTTCGTACTTGGCGGCCCAGCAGCCGACGCTGGTTTGACGGGCAGAAAAGTGATTGTAGATACTTACGGTGGTTCCGCCCCTCACGGTGGTGGAGCATTTTCTGGCAAAGACCCATCGAAAACAGACCGCTCAGCAGCCTATGGAGCCAGGTGGATTGCCAAAAACGTAGTAGCTGCGGGACTAGCAAAACGCTGCGTGATCCAAATCGCCTACGCTATTGGCCAGGCTCGGCCCGTTTCAGTCATAGCGGACACATTTGGCACCGGCCAAGTGGACGATCTGCGTCTCTCCCAGGCAATTAGTGAAGTCTTCGATTTGCGTCCATTGGGTTTGATTGAGGATTTAGGTCTGCTAGATGTCGAATATGCCAAGACCGCAGCTTACGGGCATTTTGGACGCCCAGGTTTTCCGTGGGAGCAAACTAACAAAACCACTCAATTGCAAAATGTAATCTAAATTTGGCGGGAGCTGGTCGATGATTGCTTTAGTGATAGTAGATCACGATCAGCCTCACTTAGATCAGGCCTTTGAATACGAGATTCCACCCGAGCTAGAGAACTTCTTGCAATTAGGTCAGGTCGTCAAAGTACGGTTCGCTCGCCGAAAAATACGCGGCTGGGTAGTTGGCTTTCAAAAACAAGCCAAGTTTTCGGGAAAACTATTGCCCGTGCTCTCCATTGAAACTAAAGTGCCGCTATTTGACGCCAACCTGCTAAAAACCTGCCAATATTTAGCAACCCGGTTTGGAGCAAACCTCTCACAAGTATTTTCACTAGCTCTGCCTACGGTCAACAAAGCAGCCGAGGCCGAAGTACTAGCAACCCTAGCAGCCAGTAGTGTGGGTGAAATGCGGACAGCGGCTGACCTAGTAAGGCCTTTAACATCTTTTTTGGCTAGGTCAGCTGACGTAAGTGAAGCACCCAGTGCGGGAGATAAAGCGGAATCTGCGTATTTTGTGCCCAGCACTCCCAATGCGCTAAATGTAAATCGAGTGGTGCGACTAGTTTTACCAGGAGAGCGGCCAAGTTTATTAGCCAAATTAACTAGTCGAGCCCTAACCCAATCCGGTTCGATAATCGTCGTGGTCCCCACTGCACGAGAGGTGGAGTTAGTCAGTGCAGAGCTATCCGCCCACTTTCCCGGCCAAATATTTTGTCTGCACCCAAATCTGAAATCCAAAGAGCGCCACCAGCTGCACCTCCAAGCCAAATTGGGTTTAGCCAGGATTGTGGTGGGCACCAGATCGGCACTGTGGTTGCCGCTGGCGAATTTAGTGTCTATCGTGGTTTGGGATGATGCTGATAACCATTTGCGGGCACAGCATTTCCCGCACGTCGACGCTGTGGATGTAGCTGTAGCTAGGTCGTTTATTGAGCACATTTCAGTTGTCTTCGCCGCCTATTCTCGCTCGATCAAAACCGAACAATTAGTGCAGTCGAATTGGGCAATCGATGCAACGCCTCCGCGAGAAGTAATTAGACAACACACCCCTCGGGTGGCGGTTTTCGATGACATTGAAGCAGCAAAAGAGGGTCCAAGTGGGCGCATGCTGCTGCCCGATAGAGCATTTTCAACTATCAGAAAAGGGTTAGCAACCGGGCCAGTTTTGTGTCAGGTTTTGTCAGCGGGCTGGGTAAAACAAGTGTGCTGCCAAAAGTGTGCCACAATGGCAGCATGCCCACTTTGTAGCAGGGAAATTAGCAAACTTGTCGAAGCTGACATTTGGGGTTGTGAAAGCGGACATGACACTGAGCTGGTTTGCTCGAATTGTGGTGGAAGAAAATTCGTTGCCAAACAAAGTGGTGCCGATCAAATCGCCGCAGAACTAAAAATGGCGCTGCCGCGCACAAAAATTGTGGTCTCGGCATCTAGCACACAGGTTTTGCGAACCATTTCCGCTGAACCAATCGTCGTGGTGAGCACGCCCGGGGCAGAACCATTGGTGGCACCAACCAGTGAGCAGCCTGCCGGTTTAGGATATGCAGCCGTAGTGATTACCAAGGCCTCGGCTAGAGCTTTTCGCGCCGAATTTGGGGCTTTGCTGGAAGCTAGTCGAAAATTTTTTAACGCCTTAGCACTGGGACGCCCTAAAACTCCTGGATTAGTGATTGGCGAAGTGCCTAGGGAATTAGAGCAAGCTTTGACACTGTGGGATCCGCGTTTACCCGCACAGGCTGATTTAGCTGATCGCAAAGAACTAGGGTTTTTCCCCAGTAAGTGGCTGGTCGCCATCGATGGGGAAAGAGAGGTGATCCACTATTTTCGAGACATAGTTTTTGGAGTAAAAACTATCGATGAAACGAAACCAAAAAGAGCGCGGACGGCTGAAAATGAGCTAAATTCTAGGGGATTAGTGCCTGATTTATTGCTTGAGCTACCGCTGGTAGAAAAAGTGCCATCACTAGAGTTAGTCGGGGAATTCCCACTGAGCACACCCGTTTTACCTGCTACAGATGGCTTGGATGTAGAGGGGACAGCTAACAGTGCAATTGATAAGTTGGACAATAAGTCAACCAGTAGCTCAACTAACCAGTTGCCTGAAACAATAGATTTATTTACAACGATTGACTTGCCAGAAAATACAAATATCTCAAAAGCGTCTGTAGATCCTACGTCTTCTCACTGTACTTCCCACTTGGAGTTGGAATCTATCCAGTGGCGGTGTTTAGTGCGTTGCCATCCAGGGGAAGCCATGACCTTAATGAGTGGACTGCGACAAATTGTGCGAGTACTTTCTAGGCGTTCTAAACCATACCCACAGTTAGAGGTAAATCCCATTCAAATTAGTTCCAAATAAAAGAGCTAGCGCCTTAAACTAGGTGGGTGCGCATTGTGTTTGCTGGAACCCCAAAAGTGGCGAAAACGGCTCTGTTAGCTCTAACTGAAAGTAAGCACGAGGTCGTGGAAGTAGTTACCCGCCCAGCGGCCAGAAAGGGTAGAGGCCAAAAACTGCAATTGTCCCCGGTTAGACAATTAGCCGATGAACTCAACTTGCCCGTCATTGAAACAAATTCACCAGCAGACCCAAACATTTTGATACAACTCGTACAGTTACAGCCCGATCTGGGGGTGGTGGTTGCTTATGGAGCCATTTTGCCCAAGCGCATACTAGAGATACCGCGTTTCGGGTGGATTAATCTACATTTTTCTGACCTACCTAGGTGGCGAGGGGCCTCTCCAGTGCAACACACAATCATGAACCGAGACCCACGAGCTTGTACCAGCGTATTTCAACTGGAAACTGGTTTGGATACTGGACCTATTTACGATAGTCGCTGCTTGGATTTGACGGGGAGCGAGACTAGCGGACAATTGCTAGGAACTTTAGGGGAGTTAGGTGCGAAACAGTTAGTTGACGTAGTCGATCAAATTCAAGCTGGCACGATTCGGGCTACTCCCCAAGATGAAGGAACAATAGATTCTACAAAAGTGACTTATGCTCCCCGTTTATCAAAAACTGATGCATTTGTAGATTTCACCAAGTCTGCCTTGGAAATTGATGCTCTAATTCGGGCAGTTACCCCGGAGCCAGGGGCGTGGACAACGGTTCTCGGTAAGACTTTGCGACTAGGACCGGTGAAGCTTATAGATACATCTAAGGTTCCCATTCAGCTCGACGCGGGGGTAATTCTGGCGCAAAAAAAGCGCCTCCTCGTGGGTTGCCAGGATGGCCTGGTAGAACTGGGCGAAGTGATGCCAGAGGGACGCAAATGGATGGAGGCCAGGGCCTGGTTCAACGGAGCCAGGCTGGATGATGACGTAAGACTCGGTGTTCTCGACCAAAACGTGGCTACCCAGGAGCACCAGTGACCCAGCACAGACGCTATGAACAAAATAGATACTCGAAGAATCGTCTACCCGATCCAGCTCGCCTGCTGGCGGTAGAAACCTTAGAAAACATAGAAGCTAAAGGACAATTCGCCAACCTAGTGTTGCCACGAGTGTTGAAACAAAAACAAGTCGAAGATTCCCATTTTCGTTTCCGAGATGCCGCTTTCGTCTCGGAACTAGTCTATGGCACGATCAGAAATCGTGGATACCTAGATTTTTTGTTAGAATACTTGAGTTCCAGGCCGCTAGCCTCTCTGGATCCACTCGTTCGACAATGTTTGCGAATCGGCGCTTACCAAGTGCTATTCATGCGAGTTCCAGACCATGCGGCCGTGTCTGAGACCGTCAATGTGGCTCGCAAATTGTGTGGTGAAGCACCTACAAAAATGATCAATGGAGTTTTGCGCGCCTTATTGCGGCAAAACGAGCAGGAGCGAGAACAACTCTTTGCCACCATTACAGCCCCACTGAACCGGTATGCGGCAAAATATTCACATCCGAAGTGGATGGTAAAAGCTTTCGAACAAGCTCTGGTAGAGCGTGGACTACCTGCTGGAGAACTACCAGAAGTGCTCGCTGCTAATAATCGCAACCCGCTGGTTACCTTGGTGGCTCGACCAACGCTAATGGAGCGCATTGACCTAGTTGACGAAGTAGAAGATGTTCTGGGACAGGGCACAAGTTTAGGTGAACTTAGCCCGTATGCTGTCATCTTAGAAGGTGGAGACCCAGGGGCACTCACTTCCTTGCGTGAAGGGCGAACAGCCGTCCAAGATGAAGGCTCGCAGTTAGCCGCCATCTTGCTAGCTGCTTGGCAATTCCCGGATTCGGAGCCAGATAGCAGGTGGGCGGATATTTGTGCCGGTCCGGGAGGAAAAAGCGCCCTGCTGGCCGCCCTCGGAAAACCTCGGGGAGCCTGGGTTGACGCATGTGAAATCGTGCCTAAACGCGCTGAATTAGTGCGAATTTCTACTAGAGCTCTGGATAACGTGACTGTCACTTGTCAAGATGGGCGCGATTTTGGCAACCCACAAACTTACGATCGAGTGTTAATTGACGCTCCTTGTTTGGGGTTAGGATCGCTTCGCCGCCGCCCTGAATCCAGGTGGCGCCACCAAGAAACTGATTTAGATGAACTAGTCACCTTGCAACGCCAGCTTTTTGACCATGGCGTTGAAATTACCAGACCAGGAGGTGTGATTGCCTGGGTAACGTGTTCTCCACATGTAAAAGAAACGCTAGAACAAGTCAAACGCCAAATCGACATCCATGGCCTAAGATTGCTGGATGCAGCTACTTTGGCTCAAAGTTTTTCCGCGCAGCCTTTACAATTTGACTGTTTGAACCGCGAAACAATCCCGACCATGAATTGGGAGATGGTGCAAAAAACCGTGCAATTGTGGCCGCACCGTCACAACACGGACGCAATGTTTATTGCATTGCTGCAAAAGTCTAACAAAACTGGAGCCAGCTAAAACACATCTGATCTGACTTACTGACACTGACCTGCTGACCGACCAGATTGCTTGCCTAACCTAGCTGATAAACATAACCACCAGGGGACATAACGTGAGCGTGCAAATTAGTACTTCAATTTTGAACTGTGATGCATCGAATTTGGAGCGTGAATTAGAGCGAGTCTCTTTGGCTGACTGGATTCACGTCGACGTCATGGACAATCACTTTGTGCCAAATCTAACTTGGGGACTACCAATAGTAGAGGCTTGTCTTAAAGCCACTAATTTACCAATTGACGCGCATTTGATGATTGAAAACCCCGATAGGTGGGCTCTCGAATACGCGCAAGCAGGCTGCGCGTCGGTGACTTTCCACGCGGAGGCCTCTTTGTCACCGATTTCTTTGGCTCGCCAAATCCGCAAAAGAGGAGCCCGTGCAGCGATTGCCATTCGCCCCAGTACACCAATCGACGGATTTTTAGATTTCCTGTCAGAATTCGACATGGTTTTGGTGATGACCGTGGAGCCAGGATTTGGCGGACAAAGATTCATGCGCCCAACTATGGCAAAAGTCCAAAAAATCCGCGAAGTTATCGAAGCACAAGAACTAAATGTGGACATTCAGGTGGATGGGGGCATCAGCCGCGACACGATTGCCATTGCTGCTCGGGCTGGAGCCAACAATTTTGTGGCCGGTTCAGCTATTTATCGCAGTGAAAACCCGAACACGGAAATTAAATTGCTCAAACAGCTAGCCAGCGAAGCTAAGAATGTGGCATAGTTGATCCTAGCTCCGGGGTCGGTGAAAATCCGAACCGGCGGTATAGCCCGCGACCCGCTACTAGGCGGTTGAACCGGTGGAATTCCGGTGCCGACGGTGAAAGTCCGGATGGGAGGAGTCTGCGACAAACACAGTCGCAGCCGAAGGGTTACGGTGCGCACATTTGTGCTCACTGCTTTGGCTGTGTCGGCGCCTTGAGGTGTGTGTAACTATGACTGTGGGCTGTGGCTTAGGCGGTTTTGCTCCGGCGCGGAAAGGAAAAGATGCGTCGGCAAAAGCGTGGAGGCCAGGTGGTTTTGGCGCCCGTTGTTTTGGCGCTTTTGTTGATTCTCTTTTGGTGGGTTGCCACCGCCATCATGGACACGCCCACATGGATTTTTCCTGCGCCCAGCGAATTTTTCAGCCGCCTGGCTAGTGCTTTGGGACAATCCTGGCTGTGGCAGCGTTTTGGCATCACTTTGCTTGAAGCGCTAGCTGGTGGTTTTTTAGGCACTCTCGTGGCTTTGCCTATCGCTTGGTTGACTTACCGCTACCAGATTTTTCGCGCTGCGGTGAATCCTTTTTTGGGAGCCACTCAAGCATTGCCAGCGGTAGCGGTGGCACCACTTCTTTCCTTGTGGGTTGGTTACGGTTTCATGCCGGTAGTTTTGCTGTGTGCGATCATCGTGTTTTTCCCGGTACTGGTTTACACAACTGTTGGACTACAACAAATTGATCCAGATTTGTTGGGAGCAGCCAAATTGGACGGAGCCTCAGGCTGGAGAATGGTTTTTTTCATCGAAATGCCTTTAGCGGCTCCTTCCGTATTGGCGGGCATTCGCAATGGGTTTACTTTGTCGGTAACTGGGGCAGTAGTGGGCGAAATGGTCATGGGGGGCACGGGACTAGCTCAAACGTTGACGCAACAGCGCAACAATTTGGACACTACCGGCATGTTTGTCACTGTCGCTTTTTTGTGTTTCATGGCGATGACACTGTATTCAATCGTTTACACGATTGAACGCAAACACCGACGCAACCTGTATGGACAAAAGAAAAATTCTCGATCCCGGTAGCTAATTAGTTGATTGAAAATAGTGCTAGTCCAAGTCAACAATGTCGTTTGATTTTGGTTTAGTACGAGGAGAACAGGAAGACTATGAAAAAAATCTGTGCGAAGACGGGTATAGCCGCGTTCACTGTGGCAGCCTTGTTGGCTTTGGGAGGTTGCTCTAGCGAGTCGAGCGACTCCCAGTCGCAATCGAATACTGCGGGGGCAGAGGGAAGTCAAAGTGTGACCGTGGGGTTGACTTATATTCCTTCCGTGCAATTTGCTCCCGTGTACGTGGCGGAGGATTCGGGGATTTTTGGTGAGTATGACATTGACGCCACGATTCGCCACCACGGTTCAGATGAGGCACTGTTTACGGCACTCCAGCAAGGGGAAGAGGACATTACGGTTGCTTCGGCTGACGAGGTTTTGCAGGCACGCTCCCAGGGCTTGGATTTGGTGTCTGTTGGGGCTTTCTACCACGAGTATCCGGTGTCGGTTCTGGTTCGGGCGGACTCGGGGATTGAAACTATGGCGGATTTAGCCGGTCACAGCATTGGGGTACCTGTCGAATACGGGTCTAGCTGGTTTGGGTTATTGGCGGCATTAGAGGACGCGGATTTGACGACTGACGACGTGGATATCCAATTGATTGGTTACACGCAGGCCTCGGCTTTAGCGACCAGTCAAGTAGATGCGGTAGTAGGGTTTGTCAATTCTGATCAAATCCAACTGGAGCAAATGGGGATTGAAGTAGTTAATCTGACTAGCGACATGGATTGGCCGCTCATTGCTGCTTCACTGGTAACTACACGAGAGTTTGCAGAGGAAAACCCTGAGTTACTGACGGATGTAGTATCAGCAATCACTGAGGGTGTGCAGGCCACGATTGACGATCCAGAAACAGCCCTAGAGGTGACCACGAATTACGACGAGACTTTGGTGAATGAGGAAACGCTCAGTAATGCGCAGGCGATTTTGACTGCCACAATCGAGTTGTGGAAGTCCGCAGATGGTAGGGCGGATGCGACCCAGGATTTGGAGTTGTGGCAGCAGATGGGCGAATTTTTGAGCCCGATCCTGGAATTTTCACTGGAGGAAGTAGAGATCGAGCAGGCGGTCACTAATGATTTTGTGGTTTGAGTAAAGGTGTTTGAGCAGTGGGGTATTCGAGTTGGCCTTTTGGTGGAATTCTCTTAGCAGGACTCTTGGAGTAGACTGCTGGGCTTATCCGCTAACCGTGACTACTCATCAAGATGACGAACTCTAAGGTTGCCTGTTCCGATAGGTAGACAACCCCGGAGTGGAGTAAAGGGTTGGGATTTTTCCCTTTCTCTACTGCTATGGGCGCTGAGTGGAGGGACAGTAGAGTAGGCGGTGTGCTTTCAGAGGGGAGCATACCGCCTTTTTGTTAGCTGTGGCATTGGTGATGGAAACATTGAAACATCTGCTTCGGCGGAGAAATTATTTTCCTGTACTACCTGGTTTTATTGTCTTTGGCGGCAGCGAAAAGGAGTTAGCGTCTATCTTTTCTAACCGCAGTAAAGCTATCTTTTTGTCAATTCCGGCAGCGTAACCGGTCAGGTTATTGTCTGCACCCACCACTCGATGACAGGGAACAATGATTGAAATCGGGTTGCGTCCAACTGCGTTACCTACGGCTTGAGCCGCTAGATGTGGGACACCTCTTTTGGCGGCAAGCTGCTTGGCAATTTTGCCGTATGTCGTGGTTTGACCGTAGGGAATGGTGCACAGGATTTCCCAGACTTCTTGTTGAAAGCTGGTGCCCGAAAAATGAAGTGGTACGGCAAAATCTGGTTCTTTTCCTGAAAAGTAGAGGTCAAGCCATTGTTTTACTTTTTCCAAGAGGGGAGTTTCTCTTTCTTTGTGTTCTTTGTCTAAGTCGAGGTGAGGGGCGAAGTATTTTTGTTCCTCAAACCACAAGCCGGTTAGACGATTAAGGGCATCTGCAGACAGCAAGATATTCCCCAGGGGAGAACAATAATGACTAACGTAGTGCATGATTCAAGAGCCTAGTTTGTCTCCGGTTTGCTTTGGATTAGCTCTCATTTTGGTTCGGATGATGTACCAGAGCTACTTTTGGTACCAAAATTCCATAGTCTTTACGTATGACCACTTTTGATGACTTGTTCCAAGAGCTGACCAGAAAAGCTCAAACTGGTGACCCGAGTTCGCGGACAGTAGCCGAATTGGAAAAGGGCGTGCATTTCATTGGCAAGAAAGTGGTCGAGGAAGCCGCTGAAGTCTGGATGGCCGCCGAATACGAATCCACAGAGGCTCTGGCTCTGGAAATTTCGCAGCTGTTGTATCATGCCCAAGTGTTGGCAATCAAAAAGGGCCTCACCTTGGAAGACATCTATCGGTATCTGTAGTCGGCTATTGATATCTGGGCGTGTAGCAGCAGAGGATAAAAATGCTTAGAATCGCAGTTCCCAACAAAGGTTCTTTATCTGAGCCAGCTATCCAAATCCTGGTGGAGGCAGGCTATCGGGCCAAGCGTCGCGGCCGTGAACTGTTTTTGCGCGACCACGACAACGACGTTGAATTGTTTTTCCTGCGGCCACGAGACATTGCTGTTTACGTTGGGGCTGGACACATTCAGGCGGGAATCACTGGACGAGACTTGTTGCTTGATTCTGGCACCAACGCCCTGGAATACCTGGGGTTAGGGTTCGCGGAATCCAATTTTCGCTTTGCCGCGCCCTGTGGCCAAATGAAGTCCATCCAGGATTTGCAGGGTAAGCGCGTCGCTGCTTCCTATGATCGTTTGGTCAGTGAATATTTAGCTAAACAAGGAATCGACGTCCAGGTTGTGCATTTGGATGGAGCAGTGGAGTCATCGGTGCAGTTGGGCGTGGCCGACGCGATTGCCGACGTGGTGGAAACTGGCTCCACGTTGCGCGCCGCCGGGTTAGAGGTGTTCGGCGAACCAATCCTGCACTCCGAAGCGGTACTGATCACCACTAAAGCACATTGGGATGGGCCAGCCTTGAAAACATTAGCCAGACGCATCCAAGGCGTGCTGGTGGCGCGCCGCCACGTACTAGTGGACTACATGGTGCACGAAAAAGATTTGGAAATTGTTTCTCGCATCACTCCAGGGTTCGAGTCTCCAACTATTTCTCCGTTGGCGGAACCAAATTGGAAGGCTGTGCGCGTGGTAGTCGAATCCACGCACATCAACCAGATCATGGATCAGTTGGTGGAAGCCGGAGCCAAAGGCATCATTGTCACTGAACTCTTGGCGTCGCGGATCTAAGGATATATGGCAAATTTTCGAAACAGTGTTTCAGAAGTCCGGTCTTGGTAGCGCGAGTTAGTACAGGGCAGAATTTTCTCGATATTCTTGTCAGACAATCGAGAATGATTTTCTAATGTGAGATCGGGGATTTCAAAATTCATTTGATTCGCTGTTGTCTATTTCCATAAGTTCTCTTGTCTCTTCATAATCTGATGTTGCCATGCTGCCTGCATGCATAACAACGTTACGATTTGTTCTCACCTTCGTAAAATCTGAACGCGGGCGA